>NZ_QODJ01000004.1:0-200979 GCF_009935965.1 Pseudomonas sp. L13 | reverse complement strand
CACGGTGGCGCCCGGTTTGCCGGTGACGGCCACGGTGCTTGTCGCGGCATTGGGTGTGTCCAGCGACGGTTTCAGCAACGGCACGCTGATTTGGGCCGTAGGCAGTGATTCGACATTGTTTACGGTTTGCGTGACCACCACCGGCTTATCGCTCTGGGTGACCGGTACTTGCAACACGCCTTTGCCTGCACTGTCCAGGATGACAGGCGTGCCCACAGGGGTGCCTGCGGCATCTTTCAACTGCACGGTTGCGCCTGGTTCACCGACGACGTCAAGGGTGCCGGTTTGCGGATCGACCGTGCCTACGACCGGTTTCAATAAAGGAATGCTGACAGCATCGCTCGCCGCAGATGTTGTCGTACCCGACGTCTGTACGGCTTTCAGGCTGTCGCCGCTGGTGTCCACCGGCAGTGTCAGTACGCCTTTGCCTGCGTTATCCAGAATCACAGGTGTGCCGACCGCTTTGCCCGTGCTGTCTTGCAATTGCACGGTGGCGCCCGGTTTACCGGTAACGGCCACGGTGCCTGTCGCGGCACTGGGTGTGTCCAGCGACGGTTTCAGCAGCGGCACGCTGATTTGGGCCGAAGGCAGTGACTCGACATTGTTTACGGTTTGCGTGACCACCACCGGCTTATCGCTCTGGGTGACCGGTACTTGCAACACGCCTTTGCCTGCACTGTCCAGGATGACAGGCGTTCCTACAGGGTTGCCCGCGACATCTTTCAACTGCACGGTTGCGCCCGGTTCACCTACCACGTCAAGGATGTCAGTCTGCGGATCAACCGTGCCTACGATCGGTTTCAATACGGGAATGCTCACCGCATCGCTCGCCGGGGATGTTGTCGCGCCAGAGGTCTGTACGGCTTGCAGATTGTCGCCGCTGCTATCCACCAACAGCGTCAGCACGCCTTTGCCTGCGTTATCCAGAATCACGGGGGTACCGACCGTTTTGCCCGTGCTGTCTTGCAACTGCACGCTGGCGCCCGGTTTGCCGGTAACGGCTACGGTGCCGGTTGCAGCATCGGGTGTGTCCAGCAGCGGTTTGAGCAGCGGCACCGTCAATGGAACAGTGGCCGGCGATTCGCTGTTGTTAAAGGTCTGAGTGACCGTCACGGCTTGATCGCTCAGGGTGGTCGGAATTTGTAGAATGCCCTTGCCGTCATTGCCCAGCGTGACCGGCGTGCCTACGGACGCACCCGTGCTGTCTTTCAGTTGCACGGTTGCACCTGGCTTACCTTCCACGATGAGGGAGCCAGTTTGCGGGTCGATTGCTCCCACGATGGGTTTCAATACCGGAATGCTGACCGCGTCGCTCGCTGGGGATGTGGTTGTGCCCGAGGTTTGTACAGCTTTCAGGCTGTCGCCGCTGGTGTCCACTGGCAGAGTCAGTGCGCCTTTGCCTGCGTTATCCAGAGTCACAGGCATACCGATTGCCTTGCCGGAACTGTCTTGCAACTGCACGGTGGCGCCTGGCTTGCCGTTCACCGGTAACTGGCTGGTGGCAGAATCGACGGGGCCCATCTGCGGTGCCAACAGTGGTACTTCAACGCGGGTCACAGGCGACTGGGTGTTCCCGTCCTTGATTACCACACCGATCTGTTCCTCGCTGACACTCGGCGGCAGTACCAGCGTACCCTGGCCCTTATCGTCCAGGGTGGTCGAATTGCCAATTGGGTTGCCGTCCTGATCCAGCAACTGCACAACGGAACCTGGTTTTCCGGTCACCAGCAACTGCCCGGTGACTGCATCAACGGCACCCAACTGCGGGGCCAGCAACGGCACTTTAACGTTTGTCACCGGCGACTCTTTGTCACCGTCCTTGATGAGGACACCGACCTGCTGGCCGCTGGTGTTACCCGGCAACGTAACGGTGCCATGGCCTTGATCGTCCAGCTTCACGGGTTTACCAATCGGATTGCCGCTTTGGTCCTGCAACTGAACGGTCGAACCCGGTTTTCCCGTAACCAGCACATTGCCTGTGGCAGGATCGACAACGTCCCGGCCTTCATCGCTTGTTGGTCTGCCCGTCAGGTTGCTGCTTGGATCCTGCAACTGGGTGGTCGAGCCCGGCTTGCCGGTCACCGGCAACTGACCGGTGGGGGTATCAACAGCACCCAACTGCGGCGCCAGCAACGGCACTTCGACGCTGGTGGCTGGGGATTGGGTGGTGCCGTCCTTGATCACTACACCAACCTGATCGCCACTGGTATTGGCCGGCAGCGTGATACTGCCCTGCCCTTTATCGTCCAGAGTGGTTGGGGTACCAACAGGGTTGTTGTTCGGGTCCAGCAGTTGCACGGTCGAACCCGGCTTGCCGGTGACTGGCAACGCGCCAGTTTCAGGATTGACTGCGCCCAACTGCGGCGCCAGCAACGGTACTTCAACATTGGTGGCTGGGGATTGGGTAGTGCCGTCCTTGATAGCTACACCGATCTGCTGACCACTGGTATTGGCCGGCAACGTAACGCTGCCCTGGCCTTTATCGTCCAGGGTGGTCGGGGCGCCAATCGGGTTCTTGTTCGGGTCCAGCAGCTGCACGGTCGAACCCGGCTTGCCAGTGACTGGCAACGCGCCAGTTTCAGGATTGACCACACCCAACTGCGGCGCCAGCAACGGTACTTCAACATTAGTGGCTGGGGACTGAGTAGTGCCGTCCTTGATGGCTACACCGATCTGCTGACCACTGGTATTGGCCGGCAGCGTGATACTGCCCTGGCCTTTATCGTCCAGGGTGGTCGGGGCGCCAATCGGGTTCTTGTTCGGGTCCAGCAGTTGCACGGTCGAACCCGGCTTGCCGGTGACTGGCAATGCACCGGTTTCAGGATTGACCACGCCCAACTGCGGCGCCAGCAACGGTACTTCAACATTGGTGGCTGAGGATTGGGTGGTGCCGTCCTTGATGGCTACACCGATCTGCTGACCACTGGTATTGGCCGGCAGCGTGATACTGCCCTGGCCTTTATCATCCAGGATGGTCGGGGTGCCAATCGGGTTCTTGTTCTGGTCCAGCAGCTGCACGGTCGAACCCGGCTTGCCGGTGACTGGCAACGCGCCAGTTTCAGGATTGACCACACCCAACTGCGGCGCCAGCAATGGCACTTCAACATTGGTGGCTGGGGACTGAGTAGTGCCGTCCTTGATGGCTACACCGATCTGCTGACCACTGGTATTGGCCGGCAGCGTGATACTGCCCTGGCCTTTATCATCCAGGATGGTCGGGGTGCCAATCGGGTTGTTGTTCTGGTCCAGCAACTGCACGGTCGAACCCGGCTTCCCGGTCACTGGTAACTGACCGGTGGCTGGATCCACAGTACCGAGCGTCGGCGTCATCAACGGTAAGCTAAGTGCCACAGAGGGGTCAGACTGAAGACCATCCGCCGTCTGAGTCGTGGTAATAGTTTGATGACTGGCATTCGCAGACAGTTGAGCTTCCGCGCGCCCATCACTGCCCAATGTACCCGAGGCAAGAACCTGCCCCCCCTGCCCCTTCACCTCAAATGTAGCGCCAGGACGGCCCTGGATAACGAGCTTGTTGTCCCGGGCATCAAAACTGATGACAGGCACAGGCGGCTTGGTAGCGCTGGCGGCACTGTTCCCACCGCCGCCACCGCCACCGCCATCTACCAGCGCCGCCGCACCGCCGATACCAAGGGCCCCAAGCAGCCACATGAAAGTGTTGTCGCCATCATCCACAAGCAGTTCATCGACATTCGAAATTTCTTTTAAAGAAAGCGATGCCTGATCTGGCTCATAGGTTGCGTGCCAGTACTTGCCTTGATGCTCCAGCACCAGTTCATTGTGCAGACCGTCAGCCGAGACAATAAAAAAACCTTTGAGAACGATCTGCTCACCCGTCGTTAACTCAATCACCAAATCGCTTCCAGCCTGAGTAGCAGACTTCAGCATGTCTGGATTCAACGAAATTTTAACGATACTGGGAGCTCTGAGAGTCGTCGGATTGCCCGCTACGTGCTCAATCAATTTTCCAGATTTGATATCTATCAGACTAACCTGAGCCATGCTTGCTTTCACTCCAAATATAAGGAGTCTGGCTGCGCCACCCTGAAGAAAAGACATTCAAAGGCCAAACAGCCAAACCAATAACGCCCGCAACCACTGATGGGTCCGGGCATTTACCGGCGCACATACTCGTAAGAAATCTCCTGCATATCTGTAGGACATTTCCCAGCATCATGGGGATTAATTGAAGCAGGTTTCACAGAAAGCGGGAGAAAACCCTGGCAATTGCTGACGGGCGCAGCCTGCACTGGCCCGTCTTCTTTTGTAATAATTACCGAATGGAGCCGATCAGGGGCGAAACCTCCCAACCTCCGCCCAACGCCTTGTAAAGCTGCACCTGACTGTCCAGCTTTAGCAACTGATCACTCAGCAGCCGTTGCTCAGCCGTGAACAGCAGTCGCTGGGCATCCAACAGGGTTAAATGGCTATCAACGCCCGTCTCGTAGCGCTGTTGCGCCAGGTCGAAATAGGCACGGCTGTCCGCTACCAGATCACGCTGCGCCTTCAACTGCTCACCATAAGTGCCCTGCGCCGCCAGGCCATCGGCCACCTCACGAAAAGCGGTCTGGATGCTCTTTTCGTACTGGGCAATGCTGATGTCTTTCTGGATTTCGGCGTAATCCAGGCTCGCACGCAGCCGGCCCCCGTTGAAAATCGGCACGCTGATCTGCGGGGCAAAGCTCCAACTGCCTTGGCCGCCGCTGAGCAGGTCACCCAACTCACTGCTGGCCGATCCAGCCGTGGCTGTCAGGCGAATCGAAGGAAAGAACGCCGCCCGCGCCGCGCCGATGTTGGCATTCGCCGCCAACAACAGATGCTCGGCCTGCAAGATATCCGGACGGTGACGCAACAGTTCGGACGGCAACCCCACGGGGATGTCCGCCAGGACGGCGCCCTCCAACGGCGTGCCTTTGGGCAGGTCATCAGGGATTTTGGCGCCCAGCAGTAGCCGCAGGGCGTTGACGTCCTGGGCAACTTGGCGGGTGTACTGCAGCTTTTGCGCCCTCGCGGTGTCGACCTGAGTACGTGCCTGGCGCACATCCAACTCGGAAGACGTTCCCGCCTGATGCGCATGACTGATCAGCTTCAAGCTGGCGCTGTAGCTCTCCAACGTTCTGGAGGTCACTTCAAGCAACGCTTGGTCGGTACGCCACGTCAGGTATGCACTCGCCACATCCGCGATCAAACCGATACGGATGCTGTTCTGCGCCTGCGCAGTGGCGAGGAAGTTTTCCAGCGCCGCCGCGTTCAGGCTGCTGACGCGTCCGAAGACATCCAGCTCATAAGAGGTGATGCCTACGTTCAACCCGTATTGACTCTGGATACCGGCGCTCCCCGAGCTTGCAAGATCCGCCGGCAGCCGCTGCCGATTGCCGCTGCCATTTACATCCACAGACGGAAACAGTGCCGAGCGCTGGATCCGGTATTGCGCACGATACGCCTGGACATTCAGGGCCGCGACACGCAGATCCCGGTTGCTCTCCAGGGCCACGGCGATCATCCGTCGCAGCCCGTCATCGCGGAAAAAGTCATTCCACAGCACGCGGGGCGCATTGGCCTCGATCATACCGGGCTGGGCATAGGCCGCCCCTTGTGGCCATGCATTTTCAGCAGGAACTTCAAGCCAGGTTTTTTTCGGAATCAGGCTGCACCCCGGCACGCCAATTCCGAGGCACACACAGAGCGCCAACGTTTTAAGCCTCATGCTTGCTCTCCCGACAGGGCGTTATCCGGTTGTTTGTTTTTGTTCAACAGGCCGGTGACGAACGTATAGAACAGGGGCACGAAAAAGATCGCCAGGAAGGTTGCCGCCAGCGTGCCGCCCACCACACCGGTGCCGATGGAGTGCTGGCTGCCGCTGCTCGCCCCGACCGCCCGGGCCAAGGGCAGCACACCCATGATGAAGGCAATCGAGGTCATGATGATAGGCCGCAATCGCAGGCGTGCAGCCTCCACGGCAGCCTCTACCAGCGTGCGCCCCTGGTGCTCATAAAGGTCCTTGGCAAACTCGACGATGAGGATCGCGTTCTTTGCCGCCAGGCCCATAGTGGTAAGCATCCCGACCTGAAAGAACACGTCGTTGGACAGCCCGCGCAGCAAGGTCGCGCACACAGCGCCAAGAATACCCAGCGGCACCACCAACAGCACCGACACCGGAATCGTCCAGCTCTCATACAGCGCGGCCAGACACAGGAACACAATCAGCAATGAGAGGACATACAGCATTGGCCCCTGCGCACCGGCGTGTCGCTCCTCATAGGACAAACCGGTGTAGGACATCCCGATACCCGCAGGCATTTGTGCGGCAATACGTTCAACCGCCAGCATGGCATCGCCGGTACTGTAGCCAGGCGCCGGTGTACCCAGGAGTTCGATGGCAGAGATCCCCCCGTAGCGTTCCAGCTTCGGCGAACCATACACCCACTTGCCCGTGGCGAACGCCGAAAACGGCACCATTTCGCCCTGTGCGTTGCGTACGTACCACTTGTCGAAGTCTTCAGGCGCGATGCGTGAGTCCTGGTCGCCCTGCACATACACCCGCTTGACGCGACCGCCGTCGATGAAGTCATTGACATAGGCCGAGCCCCAGGCGACCGACATCGTCTGGTTGATGTCGGCGATGGACACCTGCAGCGCCCGCGCCTGCTCATCATTGATGCTGACCTGGTACTGCGCTTCATCATCCAGGCCGTTAGGCCGGGTCAGCATCAACGTCGGCTCCTGTGCCGCCAACCCCAAGAACTGATTACGGGCAGCCATCAGGCCGGCATGCCCGACATTCCCGTTGTCCTGCAGGAACACGTTGAACCCGGTCGAGTTACCCATCTCCAGGATCGCGGGTGGCACCAAGGCAATCACGTTGGCGTCTTTGATTGCGCCGAACTTCGCATTCAAGCGCTTGGCGATAGCAAACACCGATAGGTCAGGCGATGTACGCTCGGCAAAAGGCCGCATGGCCACGAACACGATCCCGCTGCTCTGGCCGCGACCGGCAAAGTTGAAACCGTTCACGGTGAAGGCCGATGAAATACCAACGCCTTCGTCTTCCAACAGGAATTTACGCACCTGCCCCAGGACGTCTTCGGTCCGTTCTGCGCTGGCGTTCTGTGGCAGTTGCACCTGCACCGCCATGATGCCCTGGTCTTCGTCAGGCAAAAATGCCATTGGGATCTTGGTAAACAGCAACCCAGCTCCCACGGTCAATAACAGGTAAATACCCATGAAGCGCCAGCGCCGCGTGAGGATGCCTTTGACGCCGCGCTCATAACGCAGCGTGTTTTTTTCAAACGTGCGGTTGAACCAACCAAAGAAGCCTTTTTTCTCGTGCGCGCCGGCTTTGTGCGGCTTGAGCAAGGTGGCACACAGCGCAGGGGTAAATATCAGGGCAACCAGCACCGAAAAGCTCATCGCGGCGATGATGGTGATCGAGAATTGCCGATAGATCACACCTGCAGATCCGCTGAAGAACGCCATCGGCATGAACACCGCCGAGATCACCAGGCCGATACCCACCAACGCTCCGGAAATCTGGTCCATGGATTTGCGTGTCGCCTCTTTAGGCGACAACCCCTCCTCGGCCATGATCCGCTCGACGTTCTCCACCACCACGATGGCATCGTCCACCAGCAGACCAATAGCCAGCACCATGGCAAACATGGTCATCACGTTGATGGTGAAACCGAAGGCGAACAGCACACCGAACGTGGCCAGCAGCACCACCGGTACCGCCAATGAAGGAATCAGCGTCGCCCGAACGTTCTGCAAGAACAGGAACATCACCAGAAATACCAGCACGATGGCTTCGAACAGGGTGTAGATCACCGACTTGATCGAGGCCGCCACCACGGGCGAGGTGTCGTAGGGGAATACAATCTCGACCCCTTCGGGCAGGTAAGGCTTGAGCTCATCCGCGGTTTTCTTGACCGCCGCGACCGCATCCAGCAGATTGGCGCCGGTGGCAAGGCGCAACGCAAGCCCCGCGGCGGGTTTACCGTTGAACTGGCTAGAAATGGAGAAGTTTTCCGCTTGAAGCCCCACATCGGCCACATCTTTGATACGCACCTGCGAGCCGTCGGGATTAACCTTGAGCAGAATCTCGCGGAACTCGTCCACGGTGGTCATGCGCGTCTTGCCAATGATCGTGGCCGACAGCTCAATACCTTTACGTGCCGGCAAACCGCCGAGCATGCCGGATGACACTTGGACGTTCTGCGCCGAAATCGCACTCATGACGTCCTGGGGCACCAACTGATAGCTGTTCAGCTTGCCGGGGTCGAGCCAGATACGCATGGCGTTCTGCGCACCCAAGACCAAAAAATCACCGACGCCTTTGGTACGGGAAATAGGGTCCTGGAGATTGGCCACGATCAGGTTGCCCATGTCGAACTCCGACATTCGACCATCCGTGGATACCAGCCCCAGAATCAACATGAAGTTGACCTGATACTTCACTACCCGAATGCCTTGGCGCTGGACTTCTTCGGGCAACATGGGGGTGGCCAGTTGCAGCTTGTTCTGCACCTGCACCTGGGCGATATCCGGGTCGGTGCCCTGATCGAAGGTGACGATGATCTGCATGCTGCCATCGGTGTTGCTGGATGAGGAGATGTAACGTAACCCATCCAGGCCATTGAGCTGCTGCTCGATCACCTGTACCACGGTGTCCTGCACAGTCTGTGCCGATGCCCCCGGGTAGGTCACGGTAATCTGCACGGCGGGTGGCGCAATATTCGGGTATTGGTTGACCGGCAGCGAAATCACCGCCAACGCGCCCCCCAACATGAGCATCAAGGCAATAACCCAGGCAAAAATCGGCCTGTCGATAAAGAAACGGGACATGGATATCAGCTCCCTTCGCCAGTCGTGGCGCTGAAGTCGCTGACCAACTCGACATTAGTGGCCGGGCTGGCCTTGACCTTTGCTCCCGCGCGCAAGCGTTGCACCCCTTCGGTGACCACTTGCTCTCCAGGTTCGATTCCCTTGCCGACCAACCAGGCATTACCCACGGTGCGCAGGGTTTGCAGCTCACGCAGTTCGACGGTTTCATCCGGTTTGATCACCCAAGCCGTGGCGACCCCCCGGCTGTCGCGAATAATGCCTTGCTGTGGCACCAGCTTGGCCGCCTCGCGCACGCCTTCCTTAAGCTGTGCATGGACGAACATGCCGGGCAGCAACTTACCGTTCGGGTTAGGAAACACCGCACGCAGGGTCACGGAGCCTGTGCCGGGGTCAACGCTGACCTCAGAGAACTTCAACGCACCCGGCAACGGGTATGCACTGCCATCATCCAGAGTCAGGGTGACGTGTGCCTGCCCCACGCCCGTGCTCTGCAAGCTACCGGACTCCAGCGCACGCTCCAGCGCCAACATGCGGGTAATGGGTTGGGTCACATCGACATAGATAGGGTCGAGCTGGTTGACCGTCGCCAGTTCCGTGCCCTGGCCATTGGTCACCAGTGCGCCTTCAGTAATGTTGGAGCGCCCGATCCGACCGCTTATCGGTGACAACACCTTGGTGTACTGAACGTTGATGCTGGCTACCTGAACATCCGCCAGGGCCTGCTTCCACGCGGCTTGCGCGTCGTCATGCTGCTGACGGCTGATCGCGTGGGTTTCCAAAAGGCTCGCGTAGCGTTTGGCCAGGTTGTGCGCAGTGTCCAGGTTGGCCTGCGCCCGGGCCAAGGTGGCCTGATAGGTCGCCGGATCAATCTGGTAGAGCTGCTGCCCTTCCTTGACCTGAGCGCCTTCTTCAAACAGCCGCTTTTGCAGGATGCCACTGACTTGCGGGCGTACCTGTGCAACGCGATAAGCCGAGGTTCGCCCAGGCAGGTCAGTGGTCATGACCAAGGACTCGGCCTTGACCGTATAAACCCCAACCTCCACTGGAGCACTGGCGGTCGAAACCTGTTCGGATTGATTACAGCCCACCAGTAACGCGGTGGTGAGCGGAAGGATATGTACAGCACGCGACGGCCATCTGAGCTTCACCAGAAGCACTCCCCAAGATCATGAAAAAAAGTTAAGTGAACCACGATAAGGTACAGTGTATCACTATACGATTCACCAAAATCAATCCGTACGGTTCAAAAACCCTTGGCGAGCGCTCAAACACCACGTAATCACGTGCGCCAATTGGGTGATCGTCAGGACCAGAGGGCGCTATCGGGTAAGATGGGCGCCCGGCAAAAAGGCGAGCGAATACGACATGAGCGACGAGACACTCAAGCAGGATCAGAAAAACGGTGGCATTCAGGTTATTGCGCGGGCGGCCGCCATCATGCGCGCGCTGGGAAACAACCCGAAGGGTTTGAGCCATGCGGCGATTGCTCAAGCCGTCGACCTGCCTCGCTCAACGGTGCAACGGATCATCACCGCCCTGGAAGAAGAACGCCTGGTTGAATCCATCGGACCGCAGGGTGGCTTTCGGTTGGGGACGGCGCTGGGCTTGCTGATCAACCAGACCCAGACAGACATCATTTCATCGGTTCAGCCCTTTCTGATCGAGCTTGGCCAGCTGTTGAACGAGTCGGTTACGTTGTCGTCCTTGATCGGTGACAAGGTGTATGTGATTGATCGCGTTGTGGCTGAGCGCGAGCTGCGCATTGTCTTTCCGATCGGCATCAACCCCCCATCGTTTGCAACGTCCAGCGGCAAGATACTCCTGGCCGAACTTTCACCACGGGACCTCGAAGCCATCCTGCCAAAACAGCTGCCGGCGCTGACAAACACCACCTTGAACAAAAAGGCCTTGTTGGTGCAACTGGAGCAGATCCGTGTCAGTGGCATTGCTGAGGAAACGGAAGAGTACATCGAAGGCATCTGCTCCTATGCCACCATCATCCGCACCTACCTGGGCAATTTCTCCATCACTGTCGTGGCGCCAGCCTCGCGGGCCAAGCTGCATGCCGAGCGCTTCCAGGCCGCGTTACTGGAGACAAAACACGCCGTAGAACGCGTGATCGGCCGCCAACAGAACTGAGCGACTGCAGCGGGCTCCCGACGACTGGCCGCCAACCTCAAACGCTGGAAAAGGCGTTTCGATAAGCAAGCGGGCTCGTGCCCAGCAAGCGCCGAAAATGTTCTCGCAACGACGTCGATGAGCCAAACCCGGTGCGCAGTGCCACCTGTTCCACGGACAAGTTCGTGGTTTCCAGGATGTATTGCGCCCTTCGCACCCGCGCTTGTAGTAGCCACTGCAGGGGCGTAACGCCCAGTTGTTCGCGGAAACGGCGGCTCAGCGTTCGGGTGCTGACCGACGCCCTGCCCGCCATCTGCTCAAGCGTTAAAGGCTGGTCCAAATGCTGCTCAACCCACGCTTGCAGGTGTTGCAGCACCCCAGTTGATTCGGGGGGCCGGTGAACAATGAACTGAGCCTGCCCCCCGGCCCGCTCCAACGGCATGACCGCATGGCGGGCCACATCAGCAGCCACCTGAGCGCCATGATCGCGCCGGATCATGTGCAGGCATAAATCCAGGCCGGCGGATGCACCGGCAGAGGTCAGCACCTGGCCGTTATCGATAAACAGAACGTTGGGGTCGACGGTGACATGTGGATATCGGCTGGCCAACACCAGCGCTGCGGACCAATGCGTGGTGACCCGCAACCCGTCCAGCAGCCCGCATTCCGCCAGGATGAAAGCTCCCGTACAGATCGATGCCACTCGGGTGCCCGCTTCGGCGGCGTCACTCAATGCATCCAGCAGTTTTTTTGGCACAGGTGCCGTGAAATCCAACGCACCGGGCACAATGATCGTGTCGACATTGGCCAGCTCGCTCAACCCCCACCTCACATGCACGTCAAAGTGCGCAGACTTGACCATCCTTGAGGAGCCACAGACCAACACCTCGTAGACCTGCTCGCCATTCTCGCGGCGAGCACGCCCGAACGTTTCAAGCGGTATTGTCAGGTCGAACGGCACCACGCCATCGAAAGCCAGCACAGCGATTTTATGCGCAGCAATGTGAGTTGACATGTGGGTGTCCGGTTTGGCTTGAATCCTTCGGTAATTGTCATTTTAGCCAATTGGCCCGACATCACAAGGTCGCCATACTCAACCGTCTGCCCTTCATAGATACCCATTCCGATGACTGACTTACCTGTCCGCTCCTCCGATTCGCTACGGCCATTGCGATATGCCGCCTGCGTAGAAGGCAGCAGCTTGCTTATTCTGCTGACAATCGCCGTGCCGCTTAAACATCTGTTCGACTACCCGGCGGCAGTACAGGTCGTCGGCCCATTGCATGGCTTGGCATTCTTGACTTACTGCTGGCTGGCGATCAGCGTCGCCACCAGCGAAAAGTGGAAAGCAACCAAACTACTGGGTGCCGTTGCTTTGGCCTTTATTCCGCTCGGTGGTTTTTTTGCGGCCCGGTTTCTATGGCGGCGCAATCATCATTCGCCCGCCCTGCCCAGACCTGAGCAGAGCAATGGCGCATGAGCTATTTGCTGATCAAGTCAGTGCATTTATGCGCCGTTTTGTTCTGGATAAGTGGGCTGTTCATGCTTGTACTATTGTTGCTCGCAGGGCGCGACCTGTCTGGCCCGATCTTGCCGCTTGAACTATCGCGGTTGCGCACGCTACGACGCTGGTGCCAGCACATTACCCTGCCCGCCATGCTGCTCACCTGGCTGAGCGGCCTGACCCTCGCGGCACAAGGTGGTTGGATGGGGGCGACCTGGCTATCGCTCAAACTGGTATGTGTACTGAGCTTGAGCGTATTGCACGCAGGGTTAAGCGGCTTCCTGCGACGGCGAATGGAACACCCGGCGGACGCACCACCTGCACGTTTGGTGCTGATAATGCCAGGCCTGATGATCGTAGCCGCAACTATCGTTTTCCTCGTCGTCAACAAGCCGCTTTAGATCACCGCGATAAAAGCCCTGGGAAATTTCCTACATAGAAAGACTCATCACCCACGTACTTTCGCGTTTCCTCCTTTGAGTTATCTCGCTAGCCGCTCGCACCGTTGTGATCACCTTCGCGAAGCGGCTTTTTTATCCCTCTAACCTCACTGTTGGAGATCATCGGAAGCCTTGTCAGTTTCACTGACGCGATAACCCCATCCCGGTATCACCAAGAGTCAAATCAACAGCCGGCGATGAGCAGGGGCACTCCCTACTCAACCTGAACCATTTCTCTCTTGGCGTTACAGCGTTCGCCCAGCCAGCGTTTTCTAAGCAGCCTTACCGGGGGACTTGCGGCTGGTATGGGTGAACTCCATCCATGGTGAGGCGCCGTCCCTCAACGCGCTGCAGCGAAATGCCGCTGGCTTTGCGTGATGCGAGCCGCCCGAGGACAGGAGACCGTGATGAACACGCCACTTCCCTGCTACCACTGCAGCCTGCCCGTGCCTGCCGGCAGCCTTTATACCGCTGCCATCCTGGGCACAACCCGAGAGTTCTGCTGCGCGAGTTGTCAGGCCGTGGCCCAAGCCATTGCTTCCAATAATCTGGAGGGTTACTACGGCCACCGCAGTGAAGCCTCGACCAACCCCGAAACGTTGCCAAAGCAGTTGCCGGATGAGCAAGTGTTATACGACCGGGTAGATGTACAGCAACACTTCGTCCAGCGTGAGGGTGAGCTGGCCACAACCCTCCTGATGATCGAAGGCATCAACTGCGCCGCCTGCGGCTGGCTGATCGAAAAACACCTGCGCGCTCTGCCGGCGGTAGCTGAAGCCCGACTGAACTTGTCCAACCATCGCCTGAACGTGCGCTGGGATGACCAGCAACTCCCCCTCAGCCAGGTGCTTAGCGAGATCAGAAAAATCGGCTACGCCGCGTACCCCTATCAGGCCGATCATGCATCCGAACAACTGGCCAGCGATAACCGCTTGGCCCTGCGTCAGTTGGGTGTTGCCGGGCTGCTATGGTTCCAGGCGATGATGGCGACCATGGCAACCTGGCCAGAATTCAATTTGGACTTGAGTCCCGAGTTGCACACTATTTTGCGCTGGGTCGCGTTGTTTCTCACCACACCAATTGTCTTCTACAGCTGCGCGCCATTCTTCAAAGGCGCCCTGCGTGACCTGCGCACCCGCCACCTGACCATGGACGTCTCGGTGTCCCTGGCGATAGGGATCGCTTATATCGCCGGGATCTGGACCGCGATTACCGGAGTCGGCGAGTTGTACTTCGATGCCGTGGGTATGTTTGCCTTGTTCTTGCTCGCCGGACGATACCTGGAACGCCGAGCCCGCGAGCGTACGGCGGCCGCCACCGCGCGCCTGGTGAATTTGCTGCCGGCCTCGTGCCTGCGCCTGGACGCCGACGGCCAGAGCCAACGCATCCTGCTCAGCGAACTGCGCCTGGGCGACAAGGTACTGGTGCATCCCGGCGCCATCCTGCCGGCGGACGGTAAGATCCTCGAAGGCCAGTCCAGCATCGACGAATCCCTGCTCACCGGCGAATACCTGCCGCAACCGCGCAACCCGGGCGACGCGGTTACCGCCGGCACCCTCAACGTCGATGGCACGCTGACCTTGGAAGTCCTGGCCCTGGGCCAGGACACTCGCCTGTCCGCGATCGTCCACCTGCTGGAGCGAGCCCAGACAGAAAAACCACGCCTGGCCGAAATCGCCGATCGCGCCGCCCAATGGTTCCTGCTGTTCTCGCTGATCGCTGCAGCCGCCATTGGCCTGCTCTGGTGGCAACTGGACGCCTCACGAGCATTCTGGATCATCCTGGCGATGCTCGTCGCCACCTGCCCCTGTGCACTGTCCCTGGCCACACCGACCGCATTGACCGCCGCCACCGGCACCTTGCACAAACTCGGCCTACTGCTGACTCGCGGCCATGTACTCGAAGGCTTGAATCAGATCGACACGGTGATTTTCGACAAGACGGGCACACTCACCGAGGGCCGCTTGACTTTGCGTGCGATTCACCCGCTGGGCGATCTCGACGGTCAGCAATGCCTGAGCCTGGCCGCCGCGCTGGAGAACCGCTCCGAACACCCGATAGCCCGCGCCTTCGGGCGCGCGCCGCTGGCCGCCGAACACGTGCTGAACATACCTGGGTTGGGTTTGGAAGGCCGGGTGGGCGAACACCACCTGCGCATCGGCCAGCCCGTCTTCGTCTGTGACCTAAGCGCCTGTGCCGTCCCGCAGATGCCGGATGACGCTGGTCAATGGCTGCTGCTGGGCGATAGCCAAGGGCCGCTGGCCTGGTTGGTCCTCGACGACCAGCTGCGCTGCGACGCCCCCGCGCTGCTTGCCGCCTGCAAGGCGCGTGGCTGGGCCACGCTGCTGCTGTCAGGCGACAGCTCGCCAATGGTTGCCAGCGTCGCCACCGAACTGGGTATTGACGAAGCGCACGCAGGCCTGAGCCCGAATGAAAAGCTGCAAGTGCTGCAACGATTGCATCGCCAAGGCCACAAAGTGCTGATGCTCGGAGACGGAGTCAACGATGTCCCGGTGCTGGCCGCTGCGGATATCAGCGTGGCCATGGGCTCGGCCACCGACCTGGCCAAGACCAACGCAGATGCGGTGCTGTTGTCCAACCGCCTGGATACGTTGGTACAAGCGTTCAGACTGGCACGGCGCACACGTCGGGTAATCATTGAGAACCTGCTGTGGGGTGCGCTGTATAACGGTCTCATGCTGCCGTTCGCTGCCGTGGGTTGGATTACGCCCATCTGGGCTGCTGTCGGCATGTCCCTCAGCTCGTTGACAGTGGTACTCAACGCCTTGCGTCTGACCCGGATGCCGCGCCAACGCGCCACCCCAAACCCATGAAAGGACAAGGAACACGCCTCCCTGCCCTTCATGGTGTGCGGAGTCTCACTCGGCCTGTAGCGCGCCAGCCACCGTCGAGATATCAGCAATCAGCGCCATGGCGGACAGCGCCGCTTGATGCACTTGCGGAGCTGCCGCCGCACAGGCATCGGCGGCCACCGTGATGGCATAGCCCAGGTCCGCAGCTTCACGCACGGTATTCTCGACCACCGAATGGGTGGCCACACCTGCAACGATCAGGTGCTGCACCCCCAACATACGTAGCGTCTGCTCGACGGCCGTGCCTTTGAACGCGCTGATACGTGTGTGCGTCATGACAAACTCACGCTCGCTCGGCTGTGGCGCAAGCGCTGCCATGAATTCCGCACCCCACTCTCCGTTGCGCACCGCGCCCAGTTCCACGGTCCTGCGGAATATCGGTGTATTGCTGGGGCAGTCCGCATAATCGGGACGAAAAGCAATACGTACATGCAGGATCGGCAGCTCTCTCTCGCGAGCGCCCGCAAGCAGTCGCCCGGCCGCCTCGATCACTTGACCGCGCATCGGGTCGTTCTCGGCCAGCCCCACGCGGATACGCCCCTTGGGATGCAGAACTTCGTTCTGGTAATGCAAGGCAAGCACGGCAGTACGAACAGTCATGAGCTTCATTCCTTATCAGGATCGTTGAGAGCAGAGAAACACCGGCGGGGATTTATCGAGCCCCGAGAGCCTGTGCGACATGAAGGCCGGACACTCCACCCACGCCAGGGCCGGGATGGGTAGAGGCACCGATATGCCAGAGGTGGGCGACGCACGTTGTATGATTTCGCGTGGCGCGTAACGGTCGCCACAACATCGATTGATCCAGCTCGCAAGCGCCTCCATACGGGTCGCCCCCTACCAGATTGACGTTGAGCCCCTCGAGGTCGGCGGGGGAAAGGACATGACGCGCCAGCACGCTCTCACGGATGCCGGGCAATTGCCTCGCGATCTGTTCCAACACGCGGTCGGCATAGGCTTCTTTCAGGCTCTCGGTCCAGCGCCCATCAGCGGGTACCGGTATCTGGCCTGCCGCATCGCCACGGACGATACGCGGGCAAGCGGGTAATTGAATCCACAGAGTCGCACGGCCAGCGGGCGCGCGTGACGGATCAAGGTTTGTCGGTTGGGCAATACAAATGGTGGGCTGCGCGGGCAATAATCCTCTGTCCGCTTCGTTGATGGCACGCGAAATGGAATCCGGCCCGTCGCACAGATGAATATAGGTAACCTCGTCGAGCTCTGCCACGGGCCATTTGAGGGGTGCCGAGAGCGCCAGATGAATTTGCATGTTGCCCTTGCCATAACGGTACGACTGGCTTTGCTCCAACACTTCCCTCGGCACATGACGCGGCTCAAGCAGTTGGCCATACAGCTGGGTAGGCGTCACGCTACAGACGATATCACCGGCCTCTATTACCCGACCGTCGGCCAATTCCACGCCGTATGCCCTCCCCTTGCGGACCAGCACGCGCTGAACGTGCGCCCCTTGCTGAAGATGACCTGCGGCCTTGCGGATCACTGCGACCAGCGCGTCGACCAGCGCCTTGCTGCCGCCGCGCACCACAGGCAACCCAACGTTCTCAAGCATCGATGAAATAACTTTGGTCATAAACGATGACATCGCACTGTCAGGTCCTAACCCGGCATGCAACGTCCAAGGCGCCAGCAGCGCGCGCAGTGCCTGGCTTTTCACCGTGCCTTCGAGCCAGTGCCTGCACGACATCATCGACTCACCCAGAAAGCTGCTCGTTGACTGCATACCACTCTTGAAAACATGCAACGACAGAGCACAGGCAGTGGATGCACGCCACAACTCATGACTCATTAAGGGGAAGACCAACTTCTCGTGGCGCTGCACCGCCTCCATGGCTCTCGCGAAGGCGGCTCCGTCCCCAACAGCCAAGCGTTCGAACCGCGTGAGATTTTCAATGCGCGAATTCGATAGCAGTGTGTAGGATCCATCCGGCAGGAGCACCCCCGTGGGCGTCGCACTGGTGCAAAACTCCAACCCTTGCGCCCGCAGCGCCTCACCCAGCGCGACATAGGCAGGCCCGGAAACAAACAGTGGAAACGCCATGGCCAACGTGTCATGCAAGAACCCTGGCAGCGTAAGCTCATCGCTGCGGATACATCCGCCGAAGACCGCCTCGCGCTCCAGTACGAGTACAGCGCGTCCCGCCCTGGCGAGCATGGCTGCGCACACCAATGAGTTGATGCCACTGCCGACGATAATCACGTCGTACTGCTGGGATTGTTTTATTTTCATGGCTTCAGCATGCGGTGTCATTGCGTGTGCGCACTATCCATTTCCCGCACCCGGCTATCCAATTTAGGCAAATTTCCGTTTGGGGCGGTGAGCGTATTTTGTCATTGGACATCGCGCCGAAAAAGTTCGTACTATCCGATGAGCCAAGAGACGCGATTTGATTTTTCTCGTTTCCTAAGCGTCGATACCGCCAGATTAGTTCGATAGAAAATTTATAAAAAAACGAAACATCTTCTCTTACTGCCGTGAGAGTCACTGATGAATAGCACTTTCCAGACACTCGATTTATCCCGCATGTACAGCAACCTGGTCTTTCAGTCGCGCAGTGCCGCAGACTTTCAGGCACACCTGCGCCAAGCCCTCAACAATCATGTAATGAGCTGGGGCCCCGGCGAGGTGGACTCGGCGCTATACAGCATTGATACACGACATCTGAAGCTGATGATTCTTCGCTATGGACCTGCTGTCGAAATCCGGCCTGATCCATTCGATGGATTCATTCTGGTTCAAGTGCCGTTGCGGGGGCGCTCCGTCATCAAAAGTGACGGTGAGATTACCTCCATCGGCCCTGGCCAGGTCGCCGTCCTCGCGCCGCGACATGAAATCAGTTTTCGTTGGAGCGAAAATTGCGAGCAGCTTATTCTACGGGTGCCGTCCGCCTTCGCCAGGGAAGCTGCATCGCGGCTTTACACACCGCTGACGGCCCTGGATGAAAGCAAGGATCTGGCGCCCGTCGTGCTTCTGGAAAGTACCGTCGCGGCACAATGGTGCAGCCTTGTTCAGTCGCTGGTCGACCAGATAGGGCCTGGGCATGGCGAGGGTTTCGGTCAGTGCCACCCTGCCTGGCTTGAGTACCTTGAGATAGGCTTGGCTCTACTCCTTTTAACCCAGACGCACAGACAGCCCGACACGTTTGTCTGCAGTGCGTTACTGACGCAGTCAACGAAGCGCTCCCCCCTCGAGGCTGTCCGCCAGTACAGCCTGACGCATCTGTGGGCGCCCATTTCGCTGGAAGATTTGGCCCGCGCGGCTGGCATCAGTTCGCGATCGCTGCATACCCTCTGTAAAAGGGAATTTGGTGTAGGCCCCATGGCCTGGTTACGCGACATCCGCCTGGATGAAGCTCGTCGGCAAATCCAGGCCCACTCGCAGAACAGCATTACCGATATCGCGCTGGCGGTAGGTTTCGGGCACCTGGGTCGGTTTTCGTCGTACTACAAGGATAGGTTCGGCGAACTACCAAGTGCCACGTCGGCATTGCATAAGTACGCACTGCCTTAGGTTCTGTACATCAGCAGAACCTTCTCAGCCCGCAACGACTGCGATGGCCTCGATTTCGAACACCATACCGTCGAGCGCCAGACGCGGCACCGGGATTAGGGTGCAAGCAGGTTTTGTCCATGCCCCCCAGACCTGATCCAGCGCGCTCCCGAAAATGCCCAAACGTTCATGGCTGTGATCAACGATCAGCACCGTCAGCTTGGCTACCTGGTTGATCTGCACGCCCGCTGAAGCCAGCGCAGTTTGCAGGTTATCCAACGCTTGCCGCACTTGCGTAGTGAAATCGACGGCCAGCTCACCGTTGACGTCCTCCCCACCCTGGCCGGAGATAAATACCAACCGCGCTCCCGCAGCAATTTGCGCCACATGGGAATAACCGTTATCGCTCGGATCGTACAATCCCGACGGGTTGGTCAATGTCAATGCAGCGGCCTGAGTGGCATCCAATGGCCTCTGCTGGCCAACCTGAGTAGATAGGTCTTGTTCGTCGTCGCTCATGGTGATCTCTCTATATTCCTGGGGTGCTGGAGTCAACTGGCGTAGAGCAACTGGTTGTCTTTACGACATATTTTGTTCGTCGCAGCAATAATCCCATCCTTGATTGGCGCGAGATGGGGCAGCAGCATCGAAAGTATTTTGTCGTCAGCCGTATCCGGCGTACCCGTGGTAAAAGGGGGTTCGGGATCGTACTCGAGAAACAGCGTCGTGGCCTTGGCGACATCTTCGTCAATCAGTTTCGCCATAACCTTCAAGCCGAAATCGATACCAGAGGTAATTCCGCCACCTGTGATCCGGTTACCGTCAATGACGACACGCTCTTTGATCACTATGGCACCGAGCATGCCGAGCTCTTCACGTGCAGACCAATGGGTCGTTGCCTTATAGCCTGTCATGAGTCCGGCGGCGGCCAGGATCAATGACCCTGTGCAGACCGATGTGATGTAGCGGCTTGTGCAGCTTTTATCCCTGAGGAAAGACAGTATCTGGGCGTCTTGCATCATCTGACCTGTGCCCGGCCCGCCGGGTACAAACAGGATATCGAGATCGCTGGGGCAGCCAGCGAGCGTGCAATTGGGATTGATAGACAGGTTGGTATCGGTGTGTACGGGCTCCAGTGTTTTCCAGACGAGGTAGATGTCGGAAAACTTGCTAAATACCGTCTCCGGTCCGAGTAAATCCAGCAACGTCATCTCGGGGTAGCAGAGCATTGCGATCTTTAATCTGGCATTCATAAATAACGCTCCTTCATTTAGAAAGGGCCCTGTGACTGACCAACGCCTGGACAAGGGCAACTTATTTGGCGGCCGTCTTATTGAGTTTGCGAAGCAATAGGAATACCCCCATGAAGGCGCTGATCAAGCCACTGATAAGTCCGGTAATACCATGACCTATGGCGTTATCAAGTGAGACAAGAGGCAGAGGTAAATTCTGATTGACCAAAAAAGAGATGACGGCTGAAATGATCCCGCCGATCAGACCTGCACTAAGCGATTCTTTCAATGTGACATTCATGGCAATGTTCCCCTTGTGATTTTCAAGACGGTAAGCGTGCGCACGATGCTCCGGCTGGATCTCGCGCCGGTGAGAGGCACCGGCCTTTCAGAGCAACTTTTGACGGGGCATGGCAAACCAGGCATGTGGCGAACGCCCCTGGTCCGGTCCCAGGCAACTGAAGCCACCGTCGACAGGTATGTCGGCTCCGGTAATCCAGGACGCCGCGCCAGAACAGGCAAAGGCGACCACTGCGCCGACTTCTTCGCCCCTGCCGACTCGGCCGAGCGGGTGAAGCGTTGCGCCGACCTGGTCGGCCCGTTCAATAGACCCTGCGCTGTGTTCGGCCAGGGAGGGCGACCATGTCCAGGCGGGGGAAACACTCAGACAACGTATGCCTCTGGGGGCAAGCGTGACGGCTATGTTTTTCGTAATCTGCAACAAGCCGGCCTTGGAGGCTGGGTAGACGGCGCGGCCCGAAGCACCGAACTTCCCCCCCGTACTGCCGATATTGACGATGACGGAGCCCGACGCCATGACGACAGCAGCCCGCTGGGCAAAAATTGCCGCGGACACCAGATTCACTCCCAGCGTGCGGTGCCAGTCTTCCCTCGATGAATCAAGCCCCTGGTCGACATAGATGCCTGCGCAGTTGACCAGTACATCTACCGCACCGAAACGCTCAAGCGTGCGTGCGATACAGGTATCGATCTGTTCGTCGATCTGCACGTCGGTTGCAACGAACAGGCATGATTTACCTAACAACCTGAGCACGTCGTCGCTCAGGCGAATGTCGGCCAGCACAACCTTCGCGCCCTGCCCAAGCAGTATTCTGGCGATATCCAGGCCCACCCCCTGAGCAGCCCCGGTGACGATCGCCACCTTGCCCGCCAGAGGGCCTTTAGCGGTGGCGCCACCAGCGCTCACGGGAACACCTCGATGTTGGTGAAAACGCTGTCGCAATTGACCAGGTCGACCCGCTTGAGTGCAATCTTGAAGCCTTCGGGCGACTCAACCAGCTTGTGTACCACGCGACCGGATAGATACCTCAAGTCGAGCCGGTATTCGCTGACATGCAGGCGGGAACTCACGATCATCCGCCCTTCGGCATCATGTCCCAGCACGCAAACATTGCTCACCATGCGACTGGTTCTTGTCGGCGGCTGTTGCGACCAATTGCGCGCGTTCAGCAGGCGCCGTACACGGGTCTCACGCAGCATCGCATTCTCCCAAAAGATGGAAATGTGCTCGAAGGGATTCTCCTGGCCCGGCGAGCGCGGCACCCAGTAATGACCATGCTCGGCCCAGAGCGCCAGCCATCCGTCGAACGCCCGCTCATCGAGCAACGACGCCTCGCGAAACAGAAACTGCTCCACCTGGAAGGTCAGCTGTGCGTCCGGCGACATGGGGTGTAGGGGGTCGATAGAGATATCAAGAAAGCCATCATTCAACACAGTGCACCTCCAACCGCTGTTGTTCTGTGTGTGGCGCCAACGGCTCACTCTCCATGTACTGCAGCCAGGCAACGAACTGGTTGCGCATCGGCAGCTCACTGGTGCCATTGATCGAGACGGCGCCATCTGGCAGGACCACATCCGTCCCTGCATAACGATGCTGGCTGATCCAATCACCGCCCGCCGTCGTGTTACCAACCTGGCAGCGGCGATACACCTCGACATCGTCAGGCATTACGTTCGAGGACGGTGAATTCACCACATTGGCATAGGTGAGTGCCCGGTCGAACACTTCCGGTGGTGCGCCCACGCAACGGAAAACCTGGATCTCGACCAGTGTCCTGTCCACCGACACCGGGCGTATGACGCGAAATTGCTGGAACACATTGTGGGGTGAGCCGCTGCCATAAATGATCGTGTTATGCCGGCTCATCCCCAGGATTTCACGCGCCCGTACTTCTCCATAGGCATCGCTCAAGCAAGCGAAATGCCGACGGGAAACTTCATCACGTGTAGCCGCGGCGGGATCGAAAATGCCCTCCATGTAGCCATGACCATAGTGGTAGGCGCGCAGCTCGAGTTTTTCCCAAAAGCTGTACGGCTCGCCGTTACCATCCTGAATCAACAACTCGAACGGCATCTCGCCGATTTCCTCGGCCTGCTCGCGCGCGGCGATCACTGACGACTCGTGAGTCACCGGACCATGCATCGTGTCATGCAGGTTTTCGTAGAACATCTTCCAGTTCGACAACTGCATGACACGGAACACACCTCCCGCCACCTCGACCTTGCCGACAGGCGAACGGTCGCAAAGGTTGTCGATCGAGCTTGCCGCGCCCCCCAGGAACTCGACCAGGCCTGGGCCGCCCAGGCTCTGTTTGGCAAAGACGAAGCCCCGGTAGCTGTCGACCTGTGCCACCGGGACCATGGAAACCTCTGGGCTGGTCGGGTCGAAGGTTGTGCCCTCGAAGCCCGCGCGCATGGGGGTGGTCAGCAATGAGCCGTCCAGCTTGAACGTCCAGGCGTGATAAGAACACCGGAAGAACTTGCCGGCACACCCATCACCTTCGGCCACCAGGTTCGCCCCGCGATGTGGGCAGCGGTTATAGAGCACGCTGACCTTCTGGTCATTGACCCGCACCATGATGACTTTCTGGTCGCCCAGCTGGGTGGTGTGGTAATCGCCGGTCTTGGGCACCTGGCTTTCATGACCCACATAAATCCAGACCTGTCCGTAGACTCTCTGCATTTCCAGGGAAAAGATCTCGGGGTCGGTATAGACGCGCTTGTGAACGCCATCTGGACGTACAAGCTGCCTCAATTCATCCGTGCTGATCATGGAGAGAACCTCTTGTTATTGGCTGATCGAAAGACCGCTTGATACACACTGCGAGCTGAGATTTTGCCGCCTCCCATGACGATCAAATAGCCAGCAATCGCAAGGCACTATCCGTATTTCGCGTAGCACCTTGAGCCGATTTGGCCAGTGCCAGAAACGGATAGAGACGTCATGCCAGATTGCGGTTTGCGGATATTCGTCCCGCTTGTCGCTACCTAGACTTTGATCAACCTTGCCCTGCGCAAACGAGCGCGGCCACTCGACACAGGTTCGATCATGCAGGCGATAAAAAACCAACAAACGTTGCGTGTACGAGTTTCCGAAGCAAGCCATCCGGCAAGCGGGGTCCGAATGCTTCGTCTTCAGTCTGAGACTGGCCAGCCGTTGCCGACCTTCACGCCTGGCGCGCATATCGGTGTGTCGGTACACCTGAACGGCCGCCAGGATTGGCGCCAATACTCATTGATCGAACTGGCATACGGGGCAGGTTCGACTGCCGCGCCGCAGTCCTACCTCATCGCTATCCGTCTTGACGAGCGAGGCCGTGGCGGTTCGCGGTTCATGCATGAGGCCCTGAGTGTGGGCGACATCATCGACATCACCGCACCGCGCAATGACTTTCCCCTGCGTGATACCGGCAAGCGCGTATTCCTGGTCGCAGGCGGGATCGGTGTAACGCCTCTGGCAACCATGGCTGCGGCCTGTCGGTTCCACGGGCGCGAGGTCAAAATGGTCTATGCCGGGCGCGACCGTGCTGGCATGGCGCTGATCGACGAGCTGCACACATTGCTGGGCGAGCGGCTGACCGTGCACACCGATAAAGAAGTCGGCGCACCAATTGATATCCAGGCCTTGTTCGATCAGTTCGACGGTGACGACGACATCCATATATGCGGGCCAACGCCGCTGCTCGACGCCATTCTGGCCGAGGCTCAACGGCGCAACTGGGCCCGCGCCAAACTCAACTTCGAACTCTTTGCCGCGCCTGCGGCGGCAACGGCTGACAGCGCCTTCGATGTCGTCCTGGCCTGCGGCAACCGTACGCTCCATGTCCCCGCGGACAAGAGCATTCTCGATGTCCTGGTCGAGGCAGGCTGTGACCCGCTGTTCGATTGCAAACGCGGGGAATGTGGCGTCTGCGCAACGACTGTCATCGAGGGCGAAATCGACCATCGCGATTACGTGCTTACCGAGCGCGAACGGGCGACCAGCAAGGTCATGTACCCCTGTGTTTCGCGCAGCAAGTCTGCGGTTCTGGTGCTCGATGTATAGGTGGGCGCACGACCGTACAGCCCCATTCACTGATGTTTTAAACGCTGCATGCGGAGCCAACAAAAATGACCCAGTCACCATTCCCCGTTAACCACCTCGCCGAAATACTCCTTCAGACCGCCGCCCTACCCTGGCGTGAAAAATCACTCAAAGGCGTGCACGAAAAAATGCTGTTTCGCGATGAACAGACAGGGGCTTCCATCGCCCTGATCAAGTTCGACAAAGGCACAGGCATCCCGCAGCCACATATGCATGCCTCCAACCAGTCAATGTTTTGTCTATCGGGCAAGTATGAATACACCTCAACCGGCGTCACGCTGGTGACGGGTTCCTTCTATTGCAACCCCAAGGGCAACGTGCATGGCCCCACCTATGCGCATGAAGAAACCATCGTCGTCGAGATTTACGACGGCCCGCACTACCCGCAAAAACCAGACTGGTACACAGACGAACGCGATGCCCATTGACCACATCGCACGGCGTATGAGCGCACGTACTTTAAGCCTGCATAAGAAGAACAAAGGACAACCATGACTGGACAAACCCTACCGGCCGAAACCCTCGCCCGCCTGATCGAGACCATCTTCCAGTCTCTGGGTGTTGACCGGGCCGACGCCGCTTGCACGGCCCAATCGCTGGTCAACGCTGACTTGGAAGGCATTCCCTCCCACGGGGCCGCCCTTGTACCGATGTACGTACAACGCATCAAAGCCGGCAGCATCAGCGTCGATGGACAGCCTTCCATCGTAGAGGATCATGGAGCAATGGTCATCATGACGGCGGCTAACACCCTCGGCCAATTGTCCGCGCAAACGGCTGTCGAACTCGCCATCGAACGTGCGCGGCTATACGGTATTTCAATCGTGGCCGTGCGTGACGCCTGCCACTTCGGCACCGCTGCCTATTGGTCGAAAAAATTCGCCCAGGCGGGCCTGGTCGGGTTCTCGTTCTCCAACACTCGCCCCTTGATGCCCGCACCGGGTGGCGCCCAGGCACTGGTGGGCAACAACCCCATGGCCATTGCCTTCCCGAGCGCCACGGGCGAAGCGCTGGTGGTGGACATGGCCATGAGCGCCACCGCCATGGGCAAGATCCGCATCGCCCAGGCCCAGGGCAAGAGCATTCCCGAAGGCTGGGCCACCGATGCCGAAGGCAGGGCTACCACCAACGCCAGCGAAGCCATCAACGGCATGCTGTTACCCGCCGCCGGCCCCAAGGGCTTTGGCCTGGCCGTGGCGGTCGATCTGCTTTGCGGCGCGCTCTCGGGTGGCGGGGTCGGCGCCGCTGTCCGCCCGCTGTATGGCGACCCGAGTGAGCCCTACAACTGCTCCCATGCCTTTATCGCCATCGACGCCAGCCGCATCGCGGGCGGTGACGGTATCGGCCCTCAAGTCGCTGAATTTGCCCAGTCGATCCGCGACTCGCGCCGAGCATCAGGCACCGAAACGATCTATGCGCCCGGCGACCTGGAACGCGCCAACCGCCAACGAATAGCGGGCCATTGCGTGCTGCATCCCTCGTTGGTCGATGAACTCAACGCACTGGCCCAGGCTGCCAACAGTGACCTGCGCCTTTAACGCTTTTATACGCCACTTGCGAGCATAGCCATGAAAACCCAAATCACCTCTGAAAAACTGGCCAAACCCAACGGTCACTTCTCCCAGGCCACGATGAGTAAGGCCAGCGGCCAATTGTTATTCATCTCCGGTATGACGGCGCGTGCCGCCGACGGCAGTATCACTGGGGTCGGCAATATCGAACTGCAAACCCGTCAGGTCTGCGAAAACCTCAAGGCCGCCTGTGAGGCCGCCGGTGGCTCGCTTGAAGACATCTGCCGCGTGGACGTTTATGTGCGCAACATCGAGCACTTTGATGTGATTCACCGTGTGCGCCGTGAGTTTTTTGTCGCGCCGGTGCCCGCATCCACCATGGTCGAGGTGGCCAAGATGGTCAGCCCCGAGTACCTGATCGAGATCAGCGCTATCGCTGTTCTGCCTGAATAAAAGGATACAACCGTGAAGCTTGGAACCATTCAAATAGACGGCAGAGTGCGCGTGGCGTGCCTGCTGAATGCGCACGGCGGCACCCTGGTCCCTGCGTATTACGGTGACCTCGTCGACATCATCGCCGGGGGCCAGACCATCCTGGAAATGGTGCGTGCCTCAACCCAGGCGGTGGGGGCCGAACCATTCATGCTGACCGACATCAAGGTGTTGGCACCGATCCAGCGCTTTGGACGCGACGTGCTGTGCACGGGCTGGAACTATTGGGACCATTTTTATGAAAGTGAAGGCAAACGCGAAGGCCAGGACGTGCCCAAACCGGATGCTCCGACCTTCTTCACCAAAGCTCCCACGGTCACTATTGGCCCCAGTGACGACGTCGCGCTGGATGCCAGGCTTTCGCAAAAGTGGGATTACGAAGCCGAGATCGTCGTAGTGATTGGCAAGACCGGACGCAGTATCCCCAAGGAACGTGCATTGGAACATATCTTTGGCTACTGCCTGGCCAATGACATCTCGCAACGCGACCTGCAACGCCGCCATGGCGGGCAATGGTTCAGGGGCAAGAGCCTGGACGCCACCATGCCCCTGGGCCCCTGGATAACCCTGCGCGACGATATCGCGATCAACGACGTGGGCATCGAGTTCGAGCTCAACGGCACGCTCATGCAGAAAGCCAAGGTCAGCGACATGGCCTTTGCCATTGAAGAATTGATTGCCGAACTGTCCCTGGGGTTGACCCTATACGCCGGTGACATCCTGTTGACAGGCACGCCCAGCGGTATCGGCAACGCCCGAACACCACCGGTTTTTCTGCAACCCGGTGATCGGATCGTCACCCGTGCCGACGGCCTGGGTGAGTTGCGCAACACCGTGCGCGCAACGGACCTCTCGACCTACACCGGCTGATGGAGCAAAGCATGCAAAGACTACGGGTTGAATACCTGGCGGGCTATGGTTTGGAGGTTCCCGACCTTGAGGTGGCCGATGCCTTCTACTCGGCATTTGGGCTTGAGTCGCAGCGGCTGGGTGAAACCCGACAACTGCGCTCCAGCCACAATGGCCCCGCCGATATCGTGCTGCTCAAAGGCGCGCGCAAGAAGCTCCACCACCTTTCGTTCGCCATTCGCGATATCGACACCGTGCGCTTCGCCGAGCACCTCCAAGCCTCGGACATGCCAATCACGACACCGCCGTTTGGTGCGATCCGTGCAGGGTTGTGGTTCCAGGACCACTGGGGCACCTGGATCAACCTGGTTCCCGTGCAAACCAAGGCGCCCGTGCACGAACTGCCGCCCTTGATCCTTGAACCACGGGTTGACCGGCACTACTGGCAAGAGCTTGAGCGGGAAACCAAGCCTAATCGCCTAGGCCATATGCTCATGTTCACCCATGACTATGACCGGGTCGAAGCGTTTTTCCTGGACGTGTTGGGGATGCGCGTCGCTGACCGGGTTCCGGGAAAAGTGACCTTTCTTTCGGCCGGTACCGGCATTCGTGATCATCACTGCTTCGGGCTGATCCCCAGCACCCATCGCGGCTTTCAGCACAGTAGTTTCAATGTGGACTCCGTGGACGCCATCGGCTTCGGCGCCCTGCAGATGCAAAAGGCCGGATACAAAGAAGGCTTTGGCCTGGGCCGTCATGCCCTGGCTTCCAACCTGTTCTATTACATCCGCGACCCATGGGGCAGTTGGGTGGAGTACTACAGCGACATGGACAAGATCAGCGAGTCTTGGGAAGCACGCGACTGGAACGGCCTTCCGTACATCTGGCCCGAGTGGGCGCCCGAGTTCTGGAGCAAGGAAATGAACGCCAACCTGGAAGCCGGAGATTGAGATGATAGAACTCGACGTTCACACACACCTCGCCCCCATCAACGCGCAAGCGCTTGCGGCCATCCCGGATGTGACCTGGGACCCGACCAACGAAGCCTTGACCCTCGATGGCCACCGGATCGGCATACGCGACCTGTTTCATGCCGAGCGGTTGATAGCGCGCATGGACACTCATCAAATACGCCGGGCGCTCGTGTCGATTCCACCACCCCTGTATCGCCAGCACCTGCCTGCGGACCAGGCGCTCGTCTGGACGCGCTATTTGAATGCCGAGTTGCTGAAAATTACCGAGCGCAGTGACGGCCGGTTGGGCGCGCTTTACTACCTGCCCCTTGAACACCCGAACCTGCTCAATACATTGTGCGAAGGCTATGAAACAGCTGGCTTCGAGGGTATTGCCCTGGCAGCCGGCGGGCACGCCGGGATCGTTTACTCGCGCAAAGAGTATGACGTGCTCTGGCAGTGGCTCGATGACTGCAAGGCGTTCGTCTTTGTGCATCCAGGCTGTTGCCAGGACCCACGACTCACGGCCTTTTACCTTGAGAACCTGGTAGGCAATCCAATGGAAACCGGTGTCGCCGCCGCACATCTCGTGATGGCCGGCATACCCGAACGCTACCCGGATATACGTTTTTGCCTCGCCCATGCTGGCGGCACCTTTCCCTCGCTGGTCGGACGCATGGAGCGAGGCTTCGATACCCAGCGCCCCGGCGTCGATACCGCACTCGAACGGCCCCTGCAAAGCGCCCGGCGTTTCTATGTCGACAATATCGCCCACCATCCAGGCCTGCTGACACTTGCGGGCCAAGTCTTTGGGCACCAACACGTGGTGTACGGCTCGGACTGGCCGTTCCCGATGGGACTGGCCGACACCTGAGCGGTGCACTGCAAGTGTGTTTCGTATCCCGATTCTAAAACCGTGAAAGTGAGTAATGTCTGATGAAACCTACAAAAAAAGTAATGAATGGCCATGCTCAAGTAAAAGTCGCCATCGTGCAGACTGCGCCGGTCTTCCTGGATCGTGATCGCACTATCGACAAGGCGTGCCTGAAGATTGCCGAAGCTGCCAGCCAGGGCGCCCAGATCATTGTATTCAGCGAAGCCTGGATCGCCGGTTACCCCTATTGGGGTGAAGGCTGGGAGTCACGCCTGGAGAACTGGGCGGACGTACGTGCCAAGTTCTTCGACAACGCCTTGATCATCAATGATGAGGAATGTGCCCAACTGTGCGCCGCCGCCGCACGCGCCAATGCGGTGGTCGTGATCGGCTGCAACGAAATGGACGCTCATCCGGCGATACACACCACCTACAACAGCCTGCTGTACATCGATAACCACGGCCAGATACTCGGACGGCATCGCAAGATCATGCCGACCTTCGCCGAGCGCACCATCTGGGGCCGTGGCGATGGCAGTGACCTGCTCTGCCTCGAGACGGACTACGGCCGCATCAGTGGCCTGATCTGCGGGGAAAACCTGATGACACTGGCCCGTGCCCATCTAATCGCCCAAGGCGAAGACTTTCACGTGTCGGTGTTTCCGGGCGCATTCACGCTGCACACCGGGCCCAAGCTCGAAGAGTTCGATGCAGAGGCACGCAGTTTCTGGGGTTACGCCAGTTGCAGCAACCATGCTTCGGAATCAGGCGCGTTTGTACTGGGCTCTTGCGGCTACATCACACAGAGCGACTTTCCTGAGGACTTCGCGCTGCGCGACAGCCTGAACATCGACTATGCCCAGGGTGGCAGCGCCATCTATGCACCGGTGGGCGTTCCTGTGACACCGCCAACGCCCGGCGACACCATTGTCTACGCCGTTTGCGAGGCGCGTTTCATCAAGGTGGCCAAGGCTGTGATCGATACCGTCGGCCACTATTCGCGCTCGGACATCTTCACCTTGAATGTGCATCCACGCCTCAGCCCCGGTTCAAATCTGTGGTCGAAGCGGGCGCTCGAGTCCATTTCACCCGGAGAGCTGAACCGTATTGCGGACCGGCATGAGGTGACTGTCTCGGCTATCGAAGAGGCGGTCATTGCAGACGCTTGACGTTATTTTTCAAGCGCTTCGCCGCTTCAAGCGCCCACTCAGGCCCGCGCTTAGATGAAGGAAAATAAAAATGCAAAAACCGTCTTCTCCTCAACTGCCCGTCGCCATCATCGGCGCCGGGCCGATTGGCCTCACCACAGCCCTTGGCCTGGCGTACTACGGTATTCCCTGCGTCATCTACGAAGATGACGCGACTTTATCGTCGGACACCAAGGCAGGCACCCTGCTGACCCGAACACTCGAGGTTTTCCGACGCTACGGTGTTGCCGACGATGTGTTGCGCCAAGCCCTGCGAGTCGATGAAATCGGTGAAATCGACAAACGCACCCAGACGTCGACATTCCCGGTGCTGCTCGATGCGCTGTCCCTGGAAACCCGTTATCCGTTCGTGATCAATTTGCCACAACAGGACCTTGAACCGATTCTGGGCGCGGCGCTCGGCCACAGCGGCCTGATCCAGATCAAGATGCAGCATAAGCTGCTCGACTTCGAGCAGGACCAGGACAGCGTTCACCTGCGCATCCAGACGCCAGCCGGCATCATCGAAGAGCAGGCTGCGTTTGTCCTGGCGTGCGATGGCGGACGCAGCACGGTTCGTGAGCAAATGGGCATTGTCGTGGAGGGCACCTCGCTGGCGGTCAAATACGCACTGATCGACCTGGTGGTCGATCTCGATGTAGAGAACCCACGGGATTATCCTTACCTGGCTTATTTTGCCGACCCTGAGGAATGGATGATCCTGGTGCGCCACCCGCACTGCTGGCGGTTTCTGTACCCGCTGGCCGAAGGTGTAGAAGAACCGACCGAGGACGAGCTGCGCGACAAGTCATTGTCGTTCATCGGCCAGGTAAGCAACGTCAAAGTGCTGAACCGGGTGACGTATCGCGTGCACCATCGTGTCGCTACGCGCTGGCGGAATGGACGCGTGTTCCTGATGGGGGACGCGGCCCATCTGATTACGCCCATGTGGGCCTTGGGGCTTAATACAGGCGCTCTGGATGCCTCCAACCTGCCGTGGCGGCTGGCGTGGTTCCTGAAGGGCTGGGCGAGCGAACAGATCCTGGACGGTTATGAGCGCGAACAGCGCCCCCTGGCTATCCATGGCTCGGGGGAGATGGCAGAAGCGGCCCGCTACTCGATGTCCATGCGCGGCGATGCCAGCGTGGCCATGTCGGATAACAATTGGAGCAATGCCTACACCCGCTCGATGTTGGGCGTAAAGCTGGATGTGGAGGGGACCAATGAATGGTCGATGGTAACCCGCTCCACCCGCCCTGCCGTAGGCCCCGGCGACCGACTGCCGGACTATCTGGTGCATACCCCCGACGGTAAGCAAGTGCGAATTCATGACCTGTGTTCCGGTCGGTTCACTGCGTTGTACTTCAGCGACGTGCGGCGCCGTCCTGTCGTTCCGGAAAACGGCTCGGCAGTGCTGCAGCATTTTGCCGTGTCCCGCTATGACGCGCCCCACGACTCCGGGCTGCGCAACCGCAGCCTGCTCGACCCGGGAAACGCCTTTCTGGAAAGGCTCGGCATTTCATCCGACACCCTGGTGCTGGTGCGTCCCGATGAGCATATCGCTGCCATCGTTGCGCTCGATAATGCGCAAGGCCTGCACCTTGCCGCGTCGCTCTATACGTCGATCACGGGTATGTCACCTGACATCGCCACAGAAGGACAACAGGTATGAAGGTCAACTACGACTTCAGGGGCCATACCATCATCGTCGCGGGCGCCGCCTCCGGGATCGGACGAGCCACCGCTTTGGCCTGCCGTGATGCCGGGGCCACGGTGGAGGCCGTGGACATTGACGAAAAGGGCCTGCAACTGTTACATGCCGATGGGTTGTCGGTGCACGTACTGGATATCGCAAATGCCCAGGCTGTACAAACGACGGTGGAGGCTATCGTTGCACGCACCGGGCGTCTGGACGGGGTGGTGCTGACCAGCGCGATCCAGACCCGGACCACCATCGAGGCGCTGTCGGATGCCGAGTGGCAACGCCATCTGGACGTCAATCTTTCCGGCATCTTCTATTTCCTGCGTGCGGTGTTTCCGGTGATGAAACAACAACAGTCCGGCTCCATCATCGCCTTTACCTCCGGCCTGGCCAGCAACGGCTGGCCAGGAGCGAGTGCTTACGCAACGACCAAAGCGGGCATTATCGGCCTGGTCAAAAGCGCCGCGCATGAACTGCGCGAGCATGGTGTGCGCATCAATGCAGTGTCACCGGGCCTGGTTGCCACACCGGTATTTCTGAACTCTGCCAGTGAGGAAGAACTGGCCATGTATGAGCGCTCGCTGGGTATTTCCTCGCCGGAGGAAGTCGTGCCCACCCTGATGCACCTGCTCTCGGAGGCGGCGTTAACGATATCGGGCAATGTGATTGAGCGGCGTTTGATTCCTCGATCACACTAGGGGACCGCTGCTCATTGCAACGCCCAGAAGCCCAGCCGCCCAAGGCTGGCGGCAAGTTTCAGGCGTGATGTCTGCCAGTCGGCAAGCGCCTGGATATGTTGGTTTTCGGCATTGGCATAGGCCGTCAGTGCATTGAGTAGCTCGATCATGCTACCGATCCCTGAGCGATAGCGTCCCTGCACCACATCCAGGCTCTGTCGCGCCTGCTCCACCAGTTCACTGGTGCGCGCCAGGCTTTGGGTCTCGATACTCAGCGACTGATAATTATCCCACGTCTCCAGTGACACCCGTTGCTCGATGCTGGCCAGCTCCGCCTCGCTTGCCTCCTGACGGGCAAGGGCTCCACGAGTCTGATAGGTGCGCCCAAAACCCTCGAAGAGAGGAATACGCAGTTGCAACCCAATGCTGCGGTCGAGCACGCGAGTATCCCCGCCAAACTCCTGCACCTGATCGTTATAGCTACGGGACAGGTTGGCGGTCAGCGCCACGCTGGGGCGTCCGGCTGCACGGCTTTCATCCACCGATGCCTGTGCCGCGCGCAGGCGGGCCTGGGCCGCAAGCAGTGAAGGATGCTCGCGTCGGGCTTGAGCCAGCAACTCGTCAATGGCTTTTACAAACCCTGTATCGGGCCTGACTTCCAGCTCGCTGGCCAGGTGCAACGGCGTGTCGGGAGGCAGCCCCATGCGCACGGCAATGACTCCCAGGGCGTTGCGTAACGCCCCCTCCCTGCGTACCTGGTTCAAACTTGCCTGGGAAAATGCAGTCTGTGCTTGCAAACGATCGGAAAGTGCAGCTGCGCCTGCTTTATATTTGGCGTCAGCCGCTTCCAGGTTTTGTGCCGCCAGCTCCGCGACCTGGCGTGCTGCAACCAGACTGCGCCGTGCGGCCAACGCGTTGTAATAGGCTTGGGCAGCCAGGGTGAAGGTGTTCTGCAATGTCGCATCCTGACTGGCATTGGCGGCCAGCAGCAGTTGCTGTGCATTGCGTAGCGCCGCACTACGGCGACCAAAATCAAACAGCACCCAACTCAACTCCAGGCTACCACTGTGCCCGCGACGGCTGCCGTTTGCCGATTGCTGTGGAAAGTCCTGACTGTCTCTGTCCATATAGCCGAGGTTTTTATCGATGCGCCCATCAAGGCGCGGTAAATAGGCCGAGCGACTGACCCCTACCTGAGCCGCCTGGGCCTTGGCACTCGCCCAGGCAAGACGGGTCTGCGGATCACCGCAAAGGATGCGTTCAATCGCGTCCTCCAGCGTCAACTCCCCCGAGGGAATCTCCACAGTGCATGCAAGGTTACGCCCATGCATGTCATAGGCCGCCTGTGTCGATATCTCATGCGCAGTACCAAACACATCCGGTTCATAGGCATCGGCACAGGGTAAAACGCCAACCAGCCCCAATAAAAACCCCGAGAGCCTACGCATCAAATTGCGCTCCAGGAGCGGCGCCAATAACCGGGTGTAGGTGCTCACTCCTTAGCACCTTGCCCTGCCCCATGACGATTATCCGGTCCGCCGAGGCGATGGTTTCTGGCCGGTGGGCAATCATAATGCGAGTAATACGCAACGTTTGAATAGCGTCGTTCACCCGCTGCTCGCACTGCACGTCAAGGTGGCTGGTAGCTTCATCAAGCAGCAGAATACGCGGCCTCTTATAAAACGCTCGTGCCAGCATCACCCGTTGTTTCTGGCCGCCGGAAAGCACCGTGCCCATGTCGCCAACCAAGGTGCTATAGCCCATGGGCATGTGGATGATGTCGTCGTGTATGGCCGCCATTGCTGCACACTCTTGCACCCAGGCAAGGTCCATATGCGCGTCAAAGAAACTGATATTTTCCGCCAGTGAACCGGCAAACAACACGTCATCCTGCAGCACCGTGCCCACCAGCTCGCGCAGGCCGTCCAAGCCCAATTGCGACAGGTCCAGGCCCGCCACGCGGATATGCCCCTCCTGCGGCGGGAGAATGCCCAGCAGGACGTTAAACAACGTACTCTTACCGCATCCCGAAGGCCCAATGATAGCGACCGACTCCCCTGCGTTCACACGCATATCGAGGCTGTCGAGTACCCAGGGATCTTGATCCGAATAGCGATAGCGCAGCCCTGTTATCTCAATGCTTGCCTCACGCTCGCGCAGACTGTCCGAGTCGATATTGCTCAGATTGTCCTCCGGTGAATGGAGCACAATATCGGCTAGGCGCTCACCCTGCAGCTGCAGCATGCGCAATTCGAAAAACTTGTCGATGAGGCTGGCGACACGGGTGTCGAATTGCGTCTTGTAAGCCATAAAGGCGATTAACACACCGACCGAGAACTCGCCGTCCATCACCATGGTTGCGCCAAGCCAGATCACCAGCAAATTCTCCACGCCAAAGAGCAAGCCATTGAGCTGCTGGTAAAAAAGCTGCAACTTTTGCGTGCGCAGCCCGGCGTTAATCTGCGACACCAGCAAGCCAAGCCAAACGGAGCGCCGTTCATCCTGACGCTGGAACAACTTCAACGAACGGATGCCGCGTGCAGTCTCAAGAAAGTGGCTCTGTTGACGTGCTGCGTGGACAATTTCTTCTTCGGTGGCATTGCGCAACGGCCGATACCAGATCCAGCGTCCCAGTGCGTACAAACTCATGACCACAATGGCAATCGCCGCAAGGCGCGGACTGTAAAGCAGCATCATCCCCAGGGTGGCGATGGCCATCAAACCGTCCAGCACCGCTGAGAGAAAGGCCGTCGTCAGGGTTTGTTGAATGTTGTTCACCGCACCAAAGCGCGAGACTACATCGCCGAGATGGCGCTTCTCAAAATATTGGGTGGGCAGGCGCAGCAGGTGCGTGAAAACGTTGGCCTGCCATTGCACACTGAGTAGCGTCCCCATATGGATCATGACCCACGCACGCACCCCGCTGACGGCTTGCTGCATCAGCAATAGCAAACCAAACCCCAAAGCCAGCGTACTCAGCAAATCACGATCATCACTGACGATGACGTGGTCCAACGTCCATTGCAGGAAGAACGGGCTGATCAGCGAAAACACCTCCAGCACCACAGCCAACAGCAACACCTGCGCCAGTGAGCGATAAAGCCCGGTGACCTTGCCCATCATCCTCCACAAGTGAATTCGCGCAGGGTTTTCCTGTGTTTCAAAGCCGCTGTCGGGCCACAACTCAAGGGCGACCCCAGTGAAGCACTTCGAGACTTCATCCAGGCTTAACCGACGAATCCCCATGGCTGGGTCGTGCACCGTCACGCCACGCGAGTCCACAGCCTGCAACACCACAAAGTGGCTGAAATTCCAGTGCAGGACACACGGCAGTTTCAGCTCGCTGAGATTATCCAGCTCCAGCTTCAACGCACGCGTACCCAATTGCAATTGATGGGCCGCCTGGATCAACTGACGCAATGACATGCCCTTGAGCGAAACATTGAAGCGTCGACGCAGGTCAATCAGGTCGCTGTGATAGCCATGAAACCCTGCGACCATCGCCAAACAGGCCAGGCCACATTCGGTGGCTTCGGTTTGCAATACCAACGGCAAGCGGCGCCCAAAGCGCAACGCGAGTGTGTCAAGAAAAGCCATGAGGTGTGTTCCTAGAGTTTGCCGGTCAAGCTGTACAACGGTTCAAGTACCCACTCGTATAAACGGCGGGTGTCTTGCAGGACATCGGCTTCCAACAGCATGCCGCTCTGCAATGGTCGAGGTTCGCCATAGGCGAGTGCTGTCTGCACGTCCAGTTGGATGCGCAAGCGGTAGAACTGCTCGCCATCCCGAGCCAGGCCAGGCACGCTCCCCGCCATGCTCGCCAGCTCCGTGGAGGCAATACTGGTACGGGAGATGGACTGGACGCGACCGCGGTACTGACCAAATTTCTGATAGGGGTAGGCTTGATAGCGGATGAGTACCGAGTCCCCTGGCTTGATGAAACCAATGGCTTTACTCGGTGCGTAAAGCTCCGCCTGTAGCGGTGTATCGGCCGGTACTATGCTTAGCAGCGGGCGTGAGCTATCGACGGTTTGCCCGACCTCAGCCAGTACCGCGGTGGCAACTCCGGCTTCCGGTGCAGTGACCAACAGGTTGCGTTTGGCTTCACTTTCCGCCAGTTCCTGCTCGACCATCGAATGCTGGCGTTGTACTTCGGCCAGTTGATTGGCCTGGCGGTTCTGCAAGCCGGCCAATTCGGTTCGACTTTCGGACAACCGTTGTTGCAGTGACGTACGCTCGCGCTCCAGTCCTTGCAGGCTCTGGCGCTGCCCCAAAAGATCGCCCTGGCGTTGTTGGAGCTGGTCCATGGAAATGTAACCTTTGTCCATCAACCCCTGATAACGCCCGGCCGCATCACTGGCTAGCGCGACTAAACGGCGCTGGCTGTCAGCCTGTTCCACCAGGGTCGCCAACTCACGCTGTAGGCTGACAACCTTGCTGGTCAGGCTGTCACGTTCGCCAGTCTGTAAGTCACGCAGCTTTTCCAACTGCTCGCTCAGCGAGTCCCGGCGCTGGCGCAATTGTTGGCTGATCCCCGCCTGCACAGGTCCGGCATCACCTCCGTAGCGTTCACTGCCGAGGCTCAGCAGCTTCTGACCACGTTGAACTGCCTGGCCTTCACGCACGAATTTTTCAAGCACGATACCGGATTGAGGGACATACACTTTCACCTGCCCGCTGGTCGGGACCAACTGCCCGGTCACCGTGCTGCGCTTGGTGTAACTGCCCAGGAAAAGGAAGCCGATCACCACCACCGCGATGGCCACCGCCATCCAGGTGAGCACCGTGAAAGACGTCGGGCGGATCATGACGATCTCGCCCAGCCACTGCAGTTTTTGCGCCTCGACCGCTTTAGTGCGGAATAATGGCTTTTCGAGAGTCATTTTTTCTTCAATCGTTTACGCGGTTAGCCACGGCTCACTGGTAAGTAATGGTGATCATGGCTGAGGATTTACCGATGCCAGCGCTCACAGTGGGCGCGGTTTTGATAAAGGCGGCTTGAAGTGCAAACGCAAAGTCATTCGCGGGCGCGACACTGTTTTTGATCGGCAGATTCAAATTCACGGGCGTGCCGGTTTGGGTCATGATCTGCACGCCGAGGCCTTTTGCTCCTGAACTGGGATCAAGGGAAAAAATGCCATTGTCGGCGTTCAACGCCGTGAAAACCGGGTCGAGCCTTATCCCTACATCTGGGGTACGGTTGATACACTTGACCCTGACGACAAAGGGCACGGCGGGAGACTTATCACCCACATTTGTGAAGATTGAAGACGCGTGCCTTCCCAGGCTCACATTGAGATCGCTGGTACTGCAGGTCGCAGCGGAGGATCGCAGGTTGCCGTTCCAGCTTATATTCCAGATTTGATGTTCTCGCCCTCCCGCCACCACGTAGTAGCCAATGTTTGCAATCAATATGGCTCTTAATTCGAACGAACCGAGCGTTGGACTCATTTTTACGAGCTCAAATGTCAGCGTGTTTTCACCGGCGTAAGTCAGCGAGAGCGGACCCGACGGCAACGGCAGGCTTTCGCGGGGTTCTTTAATATACCGCCCGTCCGGCCCCTTGATCCGCACACCTAATCCGGGAACGGCAGTCCTTAATATTTCAGGCGTATAGGTTCCGTAAGCCGCGTTGTTAAAAAACCAATACCTTGATCTCACCTCATTGTCAGAGCATGTGAGATAAGGCGTCGAGGTATTAGACGCGAACATAACCGTTTTTGTATAAATGACGCCGCCCACACTGGCATTGGGTGAAACCGGAATACCGCCTTCCAGCGAAATGGTTTGTGCAGGCTGGGTAACATTCGTCGGATTACAGACACTAAAGGCTTGCGGTATCAAACCGATAGAACACAAGACAAACAAAGCCAGCCTTAAAAAAACAGACCTGAATTCATCTTTGGGTCTGTAGCCCTCAGTTTTGTTTCGCGAACTGTTTTTTTTGTTCATTTCAATGGTCATCTGTTGCGTAAAAGTGAGAGAGCAACCTTGTGTTACACCGAATCAAAATGCGCAGGCGCCTGAGCGCCCGCGCACCTAGTCATTAGAACCAAGGCTTCCAAAGACCATCCCACAAACCTCTCAAAGCGGAGGTCACGCCCACGGTGACCGAGGCCACGGCAGCCCCAAGCCCCAAGTTACCCGTGCCCAGTTGGGCGCCGGTCTTGGTTCCTTGATACAAGCCATTGCCAAATCCCGTCAGCGCATCAACAAGCCCGGCACCCGAAACGGCGTCGATTTCGTTACAGTTAAGATCCTGCATTGCATTAACCCCTTAAACTTATATTAATTAGAACACCGTAGAACTGTCTGGGTGTTACCACCAGCCACCAAACAGACCATCAAAAAAACCCTTCACTCCGGCGCCAATACCTACGGTAACCGACGCAACAGCAGAGCCAATTTCACCGCGGCCAATTTGGGCACCCTCAATAGTCCCTGACTCCATACCGTAGATCAGCCCCTGAAGAGCGCCGAAAATCCCGGCACCCGAAACAGCTTCAACTTCTTGGACATTTAGTTCTTGCATGGTATTACTCCTTCAGTATTTAAAATAACGACACTTGTCGCATGTGTGTTACAGGCAAACTACATTCGCCACTGCAACTATTTTCCGCGATCCTTGCTCTTGTTTTATAGACAACCGCGCCCCTAGTAACACGCCATTACGTTGTCCTAATGATCACGACTATTGGGCTTAAACTCTTTAATGGATGGTCACGCACTGCGCGTTTACCGTTTGTAATTGCGCACTGGCTTTTTGCTTTTCCATCACAGGCGGCAACTGATAATTCACCTGACAACGCTGCTCGGGCTTTTCGCCCCATCTCACTGTCAACGCACCACTCTCAGGAACACCTCGTACATACAGACGGCTGGCCTGGCTCACCATGCCGACACTTTGTCCTTGAGCATCGAGAACATCAGCGGCGAACGGCAACGTATCCCCTTGAGGCCCTAGCGCATGGATCAATACGGCTCGGCCTTTGACAGTTGCGAACTTGACCTTTACCACCGCCCCCGCAAACGGTGCGACCTGCTGGCTGCTGTTTTGCAGCTCAACACTGCTCGGCAAACCTTGGGGGTCGAGTTCAACGGTGTTCGAGCTATAAGGGGTCAGGTAGGGAATCGCGGCGTACCCCTGTCCATCCACCCGTACACCTGAAGAGTTGACCACACGTGCTCCCTTAGCGGCATCGGCTTCGACAAGTGCCATTGTCTCGCCCATCTGCGGCGAAAACGTGACCCCTTCGCTGTGTGCCACCAGCGCGCCACTCATCCCAACGGATGCTTGCTTATAGCTGCTGCTGTGCCCGTAAGATCCCTTCAGCGTTGTGACCGGGCTACGATATTGCACGTTTGCCGAACCGCTGTTGCCCATCTCATCACGTGTATCGCGAGCGGCCGTTACGCCGTAGTCAAAATTGCTGTCGCGACCCGCAGTCCCGCTCAAACCCACTTGAGTGTTGGTATACCCTTGGTCATTACGCGTGACCATGCTTCTGAGCGAAGGTGAATGCCGCCCGGAGCCCAATGGCAAAGAGACACTCAAGTAATATTCTTTGTTCGTACGACCGATGACGTCCCGTGTACGCATGACGGACAGCGAATACCCCATACTGCCCCAGTGGTTGTTATAGGCAATTTGATACTGCGTATCGTCGCCACCACCGGCCCAATAATTACGCTTGAAGCCGGTGGCGGACACCGAACCAAAAGAATCACCCAAGGGCTGCGTAATGGTCAGCTGGAAGCTATTGCGTTGACGACGCAAAGCCTGGCTTTGGGCAAAATCCCGCGCTTGCTGGGTCAGACGCAGATCAAGAGGACCATCGAGTGAATCGCGTGCAGGCACAAAGTCATCGAAGTCCAGCCTCCGATTCTTCGCGAACTCACGTTGACTTAAGGCATCGCGCAAACTCAGATAACCGGACGTCGAATAACGGTACGCCGCTATCGATAAATTGGTACCGGACTCACTGAGCAACTTGCTATAGCCAAGCTTTAAACTTTTTCCACTTTCTGTACTTTCACCCGGTATTTCTGTGCGCGCATGGGTCACGTCCACAGAGAATGCCCCGTAACCCGTGTTGAATGCTCCCCCCAGTTGCGCTGCTCCATACCCATCGCTGGCAACCAGACCACCGTAACCCGTAAACAGGTTCGTGAGACCTCGCTGTAACGTCGCCTGGAACAAGTAAGGATCATCGTCTAGAAAGTCCTCATTAAGCTGCCCCAGCGTGAGGCTGTAACGTGAGTTACCCGCACGCAGCGATTGCGCGACTGACGCATAAGGCACACTAAAACCGTGCACGCGCCCATCGGCTTCAATGATCTGGACATTCAGGTCGCCGCCGTAACCTGTCGAGTAAAGATCATTGAACTCGAACGGCCCGGGGGCCACTGGCGCGTGATAAATCAAAATGCCGTTTTGGCGAATTTCCACCAATGCGTTGGTACTGGCGACACCTCGTACTACGGGAGCATAGCCACGCAGTGAGTCGGGTAGCATTCGGTCATCAGTGGCCAACTGAACGCCACGAAAACCCACACTATCAAACAGCTCACCGCTGGTATTGGTTTCTCCCACCGTCAATTTACTGGTCCACGGTGCAATATTACGCTGCGCATACGTTGCGACTCTTTGCCATTGACGGCCCAGGTCACTTTGCCACGTCACTGACGATACATGACGAAACTGCCAATCACCGACATTCAAACCCGCACTGAGCCCCAGATAAGTTGATGTAGTGTCCAGATTATCACTGCGCATCTCGTAGCTATTTAAGTCATAGCCTAAGATCCCGGCGGTAATGCCTCGATCCCAATACTTTGGATCGACATAACCGCGTGCGGAACGACGCATCGAAACTTGTGGCACGCTCAAATCCAGGCGTAAATCGGAGGAGTCGAAACTGGCCAGCGCACTGGGTACCCACTGATCAATCACTTGACAGGCTGTATTGGCAGCCTCACCCACCTGCAATTTACTGGTGTCTATCGCCATACGCTCAAGTTGTTCAACCCTGAAACAAGGCTCCGCATTTTTCTTACCTGAGGCTATTCTGAAGAGCACACTCTCGCGTCCGATCCAGAGGCCATTGACAAACATGTCAACACTGTAGGTTCCTGCGGCGACAGGGTTGCCATTGGCAAAACGAGAAACATCCACCGGTTCCTTGCCGAAAAAGAACTTACTATTGAAGCTGACATCCGATGCTGGTTCACCCGGTAATTCAGCCACCGCGCTCGCCCCCCCTGACAGGGTGCAGATTACCACCGCCACTTTCGACAACCGAAAACCGGCCATTACTAAAACACTGCTCATTAATCGCCAGCAACTATGTGTCTGACTCACAACCTTTAACATATCCATAACATCGTGAATCCTTCCTTACAAGCCGCCAGCCAACTATTGCTCTAGTTTTTTCTTATGGATTTCAACCCCGCCATAGTCGTTGATGGCTGTATAGTCCACTTGAGTATCAGCGCCTGGTTTAACGAGTAGATCTGAAAGAGAAAAATTCGTTTGTCCACCAGGGCTGACCATGCCACCTTGTTTGGAACTATAGGCCCGGCCGTTCACTGTCATGCCGGCGCTGACAAGAGAAATGTAATAAGGTGTGGGATTGCTGCATTCCAGTGCCCAGCCGCCAGCCGCAGCTACGAGACGCCAGCGCAACTGTTCTGCAGCCTCAATCGACAGCCCGGGTAAGTTCGCGGGACGATAAAAGATCTTAATGCGCGATCTAAATGCCAGCTGAAGCTCATTTTCAGCAGCCTCTCCCGCTGTTGCTGGCGGAACTTCCAATACGTTCAGCCAAAACAACGACTCTTTGTTCTGTGGTAATTCAGCCCCCGTAAACATCAAGCGCAGGGTCTGCCCTTTGTTTGGGTCTACACGCGAAACCGGTGGCGTAAGCACAAAGGGTGCATCGCTTTGCTCCGGTAACTGGCTCGCGTCGCCAGTGTCGACCCACGCTTGTACAAGTGCCGGCTTGGCGCCCCCATTCGTCAGTTTAATAGACACATCGCGCGCGTTCGCGGGATACACAACTCGCGTGCCCGTGATGACAACATCGGCCTTCGCCGGGCCACCCAAACACACGAGCAGCGAAAGACTCCAGGCATATAAAAAGAAGTAACGTTTCATTTAAAATGCTCAGAAAACAAAGAATCCAATATAAAAACAAATTAAAGGCGTGATAGCTGACAGCTATCACGCCTTTATTGCATTACTGGTAAACGATGGTGTAGTTCACGCGGGATCTCACCCCACCCGCCGTGGCGCTACCCAACGAATAGTATTGAGCGTAGTAGTTGAGCGTTGCCCCACCGGCTACCAGATTCGACGACTTTGAGTTGTGCTGGGCAGAGCCCACACGAATATCAGTAGCATCGGAGTTCAATAGACCCACCTGAACATTGGTTGCCGTACCGGTACCACGGTCAACATTCAAGCGACCAGTCGTGGTATCGGTTTCAGCACCCGGCTCGAAATAGACAGCCACAGGACCCGTTAGTGGGTTGCAGTTAGTCAGTACAACATTGAACGCTGTGCGCCCAGCCCAAGAACCTGGGTTTACGAGTGCCGAGCTGGACACCTTCGGCAAGGTGACGGTGAAGTTTTGGCCAGTGCCTCCATTGATCGTGCAGGTCTGATCGGTGATTTCACCCTCAAAGTTGATAAGGCCATCTGCCGCGCTTGCAGTGGATGCTAAAAATGCAGAACCTGCAGCAACGATCAAAGCACCAAATACTGCTGTCTTTTTTAATTTCAATTTATTTTTCCTTAAATGATTTTTTCTTCAGCAAAGACCTGTCGTCGCCTCAATTCAATCGAATCGAATACAACTGAACAGCCCTATCCCCGAGGCTGAAAACTCGAATACAACGAGACAACGACAACAAGCAAAGCTAGGCTTGCAAGGTAATTAAGCCTAACGTGAACGAAGTATGCTGTAGGAAATTTCCCAGCGCTTAATTCCACAAAGCCCTCATCATATTCCAGCTTCTACGGCGCTGAGCACACGCACTCCAGATGGTCACTTTCTAGATTAATTTAGCGCGATCTTTGCAGAATTTAGGCCCGCGGTCACACCCCCCCTATGGATCGACCTATCACCTAGCAAACCATATAAAAAATTAGCATAGGAAATTTCTGAGCTTCGAGCCGCCTATTGGTCACTCAACATTTTCAATAACTACCGCTCGACTTTCAGCCTTTGAACAATCGCTATTTTATTATTTGTATCTTATCGCGACCTTTAAAACTGGTTATGGGGACATTCACACGTGACAGATATCGCTATTGATGCACGTACCGTTGATCGATCCGCTCTTGCGATTGCCAACGCTCAAGTAGCGCACGCGCATCCGTCAATGCATGGTGTTGAGATGCTCCAACATCCGAAGCCAGCTCAAACAGCGATAGCGAGCGCGCGATGACATTGCCGGACCATTGCCGCCCTGCCACCGCCAATTGGCAAAAGAACGGCCAGTCCCACTGTGGAGCGTCAGTGCAGACAATCACTGATGGCCCAAGCCCCTTCAAAAAGCTGATCACTTCACGCTGCGCCGCCTCCCATTGGCGAGCCCACTGCTCTGGTTCCAATTGTGACAATACGTGCTCCCGCACAAACGGGCTGCATTGCTCTAAAAGCGCATGGAGCCGTCTCGTGGCAGCCCATACGAAGCAGCAGCGTGATCAGCATCACCGTCGCGGAACCGCGCCATCAGTCGTGGCGACACCCGCGCCAGCTTCATGCGTCGCGTCACCACCAACGGTGATACGCCAAAGCACGCCGCTACTTGCTCTACCGAATGCCCTTCCTCGATCAGCTTGGCAAACGCTTCAAATTCCTCCGCCGGGTGCATGGGCACCTGATGCCGATTCTCGGCCAAGCTGATCAACAGTGCCTGCTCAGTCCCACCACCAGCACGGGCACCGGTTGATTTTCCGGCCAATCCCCTGAGTTGACCAACTGCCCCATGGCTCGCCAGCGCCGCCCACCGCCACAGACGGCAAAACGCCCACGTGCACGCGGCACGACGATCAGGTTTTCAAGCAGCCCTAGCGCCTTGATCGACGCGGTGAGTTCCTCCAGACCAATCTGCGCCGTCCCTTGCGCAGGGCGTGCCTGATAGGTGGGGGACAGGAACAGTTTGTTGTAAGGCACAGTCTGGCGTGGAGCCTCAGCCACCAGCGCCGCGAATTGTTGTTTCGACAGTTTCAGGAACCGCATGGATGAGTAAAGGCATCAAGATGTTGTCGGCAGTGGATGCGCAGGGCGTTTCCTATACCGTCGATGAGTTGCAGACACGCTACGAAAACGCACAGAGCATCCCTATCCTATTCTGCGATGACGATAAATGCAGACATGCCGTGCGGTTCGTCAAATGGCACACACAGGATCGCAAGAACCGCGTGGCGCCTGTTCAGGTGCCGGCCTATATCGGCTTGAGCCGAGGCTCGGAGCATGTGCTGGGCTGCCGTTACGATGCCCCCGGTCGCCTGAAGTTGATTCTGGCAGCGGCTTCAGACCCCAATTTCATGCACGCACTCGACGACGGCAAGCGTGAGTTGCGCCTGCTGATCCTGCATCAGGGGCTGCAAGACCTTACCGCCTCCGGCAATGCCGCTACTCCAGCACCGCCACCACCCGGCAGTACGGCCGCACAACGCCCCACCGGTTTTCGCGCAACCAAGGAGCAGTTGGACAGCTACCTGCGCACCACCACCGACTTGCTGGCCCTGCGTGCCGCCTGCGAGGACGACGAACTGCTGGCCGCGAATCTGACGTTGAAGCTGGGCAAGCACACCATCGCCTGGCATGACTTTCTCTACGAATCGGGCCGCTACGACGAAGTGTGGGACAAACTGGCGCCGGACAGTGAGTACGAATTGCCCTTGGCGCTCATCGGCACCGTCCGATCGCACAAGGCTCCGCCTGCTGGAGCGACCTATACCACCACCTATCTGAACTGCGAATCGCAGCTCAATCGCACTGACGACCCGAATCGTCGTGAATACTTTGAAGTCAGTGTCAGCCACGCCGAAGATGAGTGGCTGCGGCAATTTCTGGTGGATTCGCAGCTCATCATGTTTGGCCTGTGGAAACGGGGTGCCACCAGCACGTCGCGCAAACCGCACCCGTACGATGAAAGCCGGGTAATGACGTATGTCACCCACAAACTCCGGCTGTCGCCAATGTCCAAACGGCAGTTGGCGGCTCTGCGCTGAGCACTGCATCTTCACCAGCCTGACGCGAAAACCATCGTCAATATCGCGCTGTTTTACCCCTGGCGCGTGTCGAGCGCTTGAGCCCGTCGCTCATCAGGTTCTATGCTGACTGGGCTACTCGCAGGCATCGTGCCTGCCCAGCCTTCAGCCGCGCTCCGGTGCCCTGAAGCCCAGCCCTGCTGGCGTCGCAGTCGTCACCTGCCTTTTCGTGTGCCACTTGCCGGCCCTTCGGGGCCGACAATGAGTCATAGGCTCCTCCTTGAGCCTGAGTCACTGCGATCCGTCTGTGTCGGTGTTTAGCCTTCATCAAAATGTCAGCGCGCTTAAGGCTGAATGGCAATTACCCTTTACGAATTATCCGCTCAGCTCGCCATCATCGTTTACCAAAGGGCCAGGTAATAACTGATAATCAAACGATTCTCATCTATGTCACTGAGAAAGTTACTGCGCGTACTGGCGTTGCGAATCTTCAGCCCGAAGTCCTTGAGCGGGCCACTCTGGATGACATAACTCAGGTCGGTATTTCGCTCCCAGGTTTTACCTTCACTCAGGCCAGAGCCACGATCGACGTTGTCACCTGACACGTAACGGCTCATCAGGCTAAGGCCAGGTACACCTAGCCCGGAAAAGTCATAGTCATAACGCACTTGCCACGAGCGCTCATTCTGATTACCGAAATCATTGATTTGCAGCAAATTGATCAGCGCGTTATCTGCACCGTTTACGTAGGCAAATCCGGTGCTGCCACTCAGATGCTGATAACCAGCGCTGAGGTTGTGGCTACCCGACTCATAAGTGAATAACGCCCCCATGGCATCGTTATCCACATTGCTACCGCCGTCGTCGCTGGAGCGGGCGAACCGCAGATCGGATTTGAGCCTGCGCCCCTCCCCCAGCGGCCAGTGGTAAACCATGTTTAACAGGTGTTGTTTATAGATGCCCTCTAGGCCGCCATAGTAGTAACTGGTGACCCATTCCGGACGCCATTGATAGCGGCCGCCACCGAACAGAAACTCGTTGCTGCTTTTGGCCTGGCCTAGCGCAATGTTACGCTTGCCTACATTGAATACAGTCAGTTCCTCATTGTTTGAGGAGTTGCGCTGATTGACTCGATCTATACGCCCAAGATCAAGATTCAGATTATCGATCTCGTTGCTATTGACCCATGCACCACGAAAGGTTTGCGGTAACAAGCGACCGTCGTTACGCATCAAGGGTGGCAGAATGGGTTGAAGGGTACCGACCTTGAGAGTGCTTTTGGACGCGCGAAGTTTTGCTGTCAGGCCAGATTCACCGTACTCATCTTCAGCACGTGCTGACGCCTCGCTAGCATGCTTAAGGAGGCCAGTACCGGCTCGATCAGGGCTGGAATCCAGTTTGACACCTAGAAAGCCCACGGCATCAATACCGACTCCCAGCGGCCCCGCTGTGTAACCGGACTCGAAGCGCAGAATGAATCCTTGAGCCCACTCCTCTGCTTTATTTTGCCCGACGCCGTCCTGCCGGAAGTCTCGGTTCATATAAAAATTGCGCATACCGAGGCTGGCTTTGCTGTCATCCAAAAAAGCAGCAGTAGCGGACTCAGCAATACCTAAGGCAGCCCCCGAATAAAGGACATGAACGATGGACTTCAAGTTGCATAACATGACAATTTCGTCCTATGAGTATTTTTATTAGTGTTGTTGTTCTTATTTTTTGATTACTCATAAGCATCCGCTAGCTTGAAGAATCGTTACGACACTTTCCTACCGACCGCTCTTCCAGAGATAGCTGCCTACCAGGACGCCTATGCCGCATATAATCGCCATGTAGTAGGCAGGCCCCATTGGGCTTGCCTTGAGCAGTAGGGTTACGGCTATTGGGGTAAGCCCGCCAAAGATCGCATAGGCCAAGTTGTAGGAAAATGACAGCCCACTGAAACGGACTGCCGCTGGAAAGGCTTTGACCATCACGAACGGCACCGCACCAATAGTGCCTACAAACAAACCGGCCAGTGCGTACAGCGGGAACAACCGGTCGGGGTGGTCGAAGAGGCTGTGATAGAAGGTCCACGTAATGATCAGCAGCGCAGCGCTGCCGAATACAAATACTCTTCCGGCACCTAAGCGATCCGCCAGCGCACCGGAGGCCACGCAACCGAAGCAGAGAAATACAATCGCCAGGCTATTGGCTTGCAATGCAGTGGTCGCAGGAAAAAGGTAAATAGTTTGCAGCGTGGTCGGAGTCATCAGGATGACCACAATAATGGCGGCCGACAGTAGCCAGGTCAGCAGCATGGAGATCGCAATCGCCCCACGATGCTCTCGTAGCACAGTACGCAATGGCATTTCTTCGGCCAAGGCTTTGCGCAATTGCAGCTCGGCGAACACCGGGGTTTCATGCAACCAGCGGCGAAGATAGACCGCGAACAAACCGAAAACACCGCCAAGCAAGAACGGGATCCTCCACGCGTAATCGGACACCTCACTTGGGGTGAAGAAGCTATGGATTAGCGTCGCAACCAGCGAACCGAGCAGGATCCCGGCGGTCAGACCGCTGGTCAGCGTGCCGCAGGCGTAACCCATGTGTCGTTGCGGCACGTGTTCGGACACGAAAACCCAGGCCCCCGGAACTTCACCCCCAATCGCCGCGCCTTGAATCACCCGCATGAGCAATAGCAACATTGGCGCCCAAATACCGATCTGCGCGTAGGTCGGCAGTAAGCCCATGATCAATGTGGGTACGGCCATCATGAAGATGCTCAAGGTGAACATCTTTTTACGTCCCAACAGATCGCCAAAATGCGCCATGACGATACCGCCCAACGGGCGAGCAAGATAACCAGCAGAGAATATGCCGAAAGTCTGCACCAGGCGCAGCCATTCCGGCATGTCGGGCGGGAAAAATAGTTGACCAACTACGGCGGCGAAAAATACAAAAATAATGAAGTCGTAAAACTCCAGCGCACCGCCCAGAGCAGAGAGTGATAACGTTTTATAGTCATTGCGGGTCAGTGGGCGTGCGGGTTGCTCGGTGATCGAAGGCATAAGGGTCATCGGAACACTTCTCTTATAATTAGAAAGATTAAAACCCCTGCACCACCGACCGGCTCTTGCGACCTCAGCACAGCGCGCTATAAGTAAATGAGGTAGGCAACCAGATAGCTACAATCGGCAACGCAGCGGTCCCCCACACTTTTTGGGAAGCAGAACCTAGCGCCTCATAACGTGGGCGTACAGTGGTAACTGTATTCACCTTAGTGGGATGAATACAGGCCAATTACGCTAGAGATATATAAAAGAGAAATGGCTTTCTGTAGGAAATTTCCGAGAGATAAAATTTCCTCGTTCAGAAATTTTAGCACGCCATGTCTCAGACCTTATCTATCATCGGGTTGGTGCCTCGGCCCCAGCTACCCGCTAGCACAGGCGATGACGGCACCGTAGACAGGGATGGAAAGCTTCCCACTGTGTTCGCGCTTAAGACGGATGCGGACGTTGGCGATGGGGTCGAAGCTGATGCTGCCTAGCAGCAGGCATTAGCACAGGCACAAAACCTCGCCGCCACTATGTGCGTTCGCTGCATGGCTTAAGGTTGTGTCAATTTTCACGATCATGACTAGTCGCCGAGAAACATGCCATTAGCATTCGAGGCCGTTTTAGGCACCGTTTGGATAGCATCCCAATGTTCGATAATTTTTCCGTTTTCCAGCCGGAAGATTTCAATAATTGCCAGCGTCACCCCCTCGTCACGACCAGTATTTTTGACGTGTAAAATAACAATTTCTCCATCGACAAAAACCTGTTTTACCTCGCTCCTGGAATCTGGAAAGTGTTGCTTGAGGAACGACACAAACTTCCGGAAGCCTTCAGGCCCATCTTCACCATTTGGGTTGTGTTCGACGTATCGCTCACCAAGGTAGGGCGCTGCTTTATCGAAGTTTTTCTGGTTCAGCCCCTGTTCAAAGAATTCCAGCACTTTTCGCTTGTTCTCCTGCTCCTGCTCAGTGTAAGCCGCTTGAGCATGGCCAGCGAACAAAAAAGCCAGAGCTAAAAACCCAATATACTTTTTCATAAAATACACTTCGTCTAGAGAGAGATTCGTTCATACCCTACCGGCATCACAGCCCCCAATGGATTTTCATTTCAAATGATTTCCGCCGACTACGCTGATTAACAACCCTAACTACGATATTGACAGTACACACAGCCAAGTCAGGGTGTGCCGCTACATCCCGCTATCGTGTAGGAGCCCCATTCATTCTTTTCGTACAACACGCTGTAATTTGATGTGGGGAAATCATATTTCCTTGATACGGCGACTGGTCTTCATAGATTCAGATTTTCAATGCATGAAAAAAGACAAACAATTGGAAGCCAATGACAAAGAAGACGCCTGTTTCTGCAGACCTGTGAAAGCAGATGGAGGCTACAACGCAACAGAACACTCGCCGCTGTCCGTATTGCCGTTTCGTTATCCGAAACGCTAAGAAAGCCCGGGCTCAGAAGCCTCGGCGAACACTTCAGCCAGCCAATCGACAAACACTCGCACCCTTGGCGACATGTGCCGGTTGTGTGGGTAAAGCACCGAAACCGGCATCGACGGCGGGGGCGTATCGGTGAGAATTTCCTGCATCACGCCCTGAGCAATCAGCTCGGCCATCCGATAATGGGGGCATTGGATGATCCCCAATCCAGCCACCGCACTGGCGGAGTAAACCTGCGCACCAAATACCGATAGCGCTCCTTCGATCTGCACCTCCTGCAACTGGCCATCAACTATAAACTCGAAAGGAAACAGCTTCGCGGTGGTGCGGGAAACATAGTTCACCGCACGGTGTTCGACCAGGTCAGCCAGGCTTTTGGGTACACCATATTTGCGCAAGTAAGCGGGGCTGGCGCAGGTCACCTGACGCAACGTCGCCACCCGCCTGCCGACCAGTGCCGAGTCCCCCAAGTTGCCAGCCCGCAGCACGCAGTCCACACCTTCGGCGATCAGGTCGACAAAGCGGTCCGCCTCGCTGATGGAAAGTTCGATTTCAGGGTAGCGTGTCATGAACTGTGGCAACGCCGGAATCACAAAATACTTGGCCAGGGTGCCGTGCAAATCCACCCGCAATCGGCCCGTGGGAGCCACGGTACGGAAGGCCAGTTCCGCCTCTTCCAACTCCAGCAGCAACTGTACGCAGCGTTGGTAATAGGCCTCGCCATCCAGGGTCGGACGGACCCGGCGGGTACTGCGTTCGAGCAAGCGGGTGCCGAGCCAGGCTTCGAACTGGTTGAGGGTGTGAGTCAGCGTGGCACGGGGCAAATTCAAATCATCCGCTGCCAGGGTAAAGCTGTTGCGCTCGTAAATCCGCACGAACACTTTCATCGCTTTGACTTGATCCAAGCTGTGCTCCCCCGAACCGATTGTTGGTGATTATTGAACAGTCAAGATAACTCTGGCGCATTTATCGGCCTGGGTAAACATGTGAACCTGCCGCCACACCCAGCAACCCACCAAGGAAACCCCATCATGACGACTCAAGTTGCAATTATTACCGGCGCCTCCCGTGGCATCGGTGCCGTTATCGCCAAACAACTCGCCACTGATGGTTATGCCGTCGCGATCAATTATGCCAACAGCGCCACTGAGGCCTCCAAGCTGGTGGTCGAATTGCGCCAGGCCGGCCACCAAGCCATAGCGATCCAAGGTGACGTGGCCAGCCCTGCGGACATCAAGCGCCTGTTCGACGAAACCGAAGCGCAACTGGGCAAGGTCGATGTGCTGATCAACAACGCCGGGATCCTCAAGATGTTGCCATTGGCCCAGCACAGCGATGAGCTGTACGACCAGAACTTCAACATCCACACCCGTGGCACCTTCAACGCCCTGCGGGAAGCCGCCACCCGCATGAACGACGGCGGGCGCATCGTCAACTTTTCCAGCAGCACCGTTGGCCTCAACTTCCCGGGTTACGCGGTGTACATCGCCAGCAAGGCGGCCGTGGAGTCCCTGACCCAAGTGTTCGCCAAGGAAATGCGCGGTCGGCGCATCACCGTCAACGCCGTCGCACCCGGCCCGGTTGCCACCGAACTGTTCCTGCACGGCAAAAGTGAAGAGCAGATTCAGGCCCTGGCCATGATGCCGCCCCTGGAACGCCTCGGCCACCCAGAGGATATCGCTCGCGTGGTGTCGTTCCTAGTGAGCCCGGCCAGTAGTTGGGTCAACGGGCAGATCCTGCGGGCCAACGGTGGGCTCGTTTAATCCGTGTATTCGATCGAAAGAGTTACGTTCATGAGTCATCCTAACCCCGCTGCTCACCCTGGCAGCCAATCGAAGTGGATGTTCACCCTTGTGCTGCTTGCTGTCGCTTATCAGGTGAGCCAGTTGCGTTGGCCCCGCCTCCAGAGAGCGAGGACATTTGCGTTACGACCCTCTGCCAATCCGATCACTGCTTGGCATGTTGCACCTGAGCTTCAGGCATCATCGAAGAATGGTGATTGAGAATCTTCCATTGACCGCCGACCTGTTCGTAGACAAAGGTATAGCGCGCCTGCACCTGACGAATCTTGCCGGTCGGCTCGGTCAGGGTAAAGGTGTAGACGCCGCTGTCCACAGCCACGTTGCTGCCCAGCTGGCTGATCTCACGGTAGTTGATCTGACCCACCGGCTTGAGCGCCATGAAGTGATCAAAGTAGTCCTTGATCTGACCCGGCGTAGTGCGCACCTGATTGGACATCGTGGGTTGCAACACGGCATCCGGCGCATAGAGTTCTATCACCGCTTGAACGTTACCGGTCTGCAGCGTGCTGTTCCAACGGTCAAACAAACCGGCAATCTCACGTTCCTTCACATCGGAAGGAGGTTGGGCCACAGCACTGTAGACATACGCAGACGTCGGCGCAGCTTGAACAAACGGCGCGCTCATAGCAAAAAACAGTGCGATTACCGGGATGTTGAATTTCATTGCGATACTCCAGTGATGATCGTTGAGCACACTTTGCCAACCCGCCAGCTACCCGACATCGGCCAACCGGGTTCATTTATCTATGCCATTTGGCAGATGGCACCCGGTACCGTTAACAAGGTTTAATGGCCTCCCCTGCGCCCGTGGCGCCTGTACCAATGCCGGAGCCAACGCGTGCAAAACCAGTCACATAATCCCGGTAGCGCACTGGCCATCCGCACCCAATATCGACAATCCGAGAGTCGCGCGGCGCGCCTGCGGTTGTTGGTGCATACCGGGCAGGAGTTGACCCGCCTGGCCCCGGACGCCATGCGCGAGCGCGTGCTAGCGCGAGCTTGCGCCTTCCTCGCGATGGACCACGGGATGCTGCGGGAGTGGGACGCCGACGGGCGCATCCGCACCACCGCCCTGCATGGCAATAGTGATCGCCTGAGCAGCCTGCAGGTTGCCGCCGACCAGACAATGTGCACGCCGCGCTGGCTGGACCGTCCGGGAGAATCCTTGCCCAACGTGCTGCAGGTGCCGCTACGCGGTGGCGACGGGAACGCCTTTGGCGCCCTGGTGCTGGCCAACAGCGTGAGCCTGCGGGCGCCGGACAACGAAGACAGCGAATCCATGCAACTGCTCGCAACCCTGCTGGCGGCGCACCTTGAAAATGACCGATTACTGATGGCACTCAAAGCCAGGGATCGCACCCTCTCGGACCTGGTCAACCGGCTGTTTTGCGCGCAAGAAGACGAACGTAAACACGTGGCCTATGACCTACACGACGGCCTGGCCCAAACCCTCGCCGGACTGCACCAGCGGCTGCAAGGTTTTGCCGGCCGCTGCCCGACACTGCCGGACACCCTAGGGGCAGACCTGCAGGCAATTCTGGCGCTGGCCCAGCATTGCGTGGTTGAAGGCCGGCAACTGATCAGCGGCCTGCGCCCGACGGTGCTCGACGATTTCGGATTGCTCAAGGCCGTTGATAAAGAAGCCGATCGGTTGCGAGAAACTGGAATCAGAGTGCACTGGCTCGCGCGTTGCGAGCTGCGTTTTTCCAGTCAGGTGGAGATCGGTTTGTTCAGGATCGCCCAGGAAGCGATCAACAACATCCTCAAACATGCGCACGCCAGTCAGGTAAAGCTGGCACTGGAACTGCACAAAGGCCAAGCCTTGCTGCGGGTGGAAGATAACGGCAAAGGTTTTACTGCCATCGAACAACCACTCGCCACCGAAAATGCTCGACATCTGGGCCTCGCCACCATGCAGGAGCGCGCCAGCCTGTTGGGTGGACGCCTCACCTGCGTCAGTGCAATCAACGGCGGCACCCAACTGCACATTGGCGTGCCCGCGAACCAGGATGGCCCCGCACAATGACCGACGTGCTACGTCTCGTGCTCGCTGATGATCATGAAGTCACCCGCACCGGTTTCGTCGCCTTGCTAGCGGGTCACCCGCAATTCGAAGTGGTCGGCCAGGCCCGCGATGGTCAGGAAGCCGTCGAGCTGTGCGAACGGTTGCTCCCGGATATAGTGGTCCTCGACATCCGCATGCCGTTGCTCAACGGCTTGGGCGCCGCACGCCTGCTTCAACAGCAATTGCCTACCCTGAAAGTGGTGATCTTCACCATGGACGACAGCCCCGACCATTTGGAAGCGGCCATGAGTGCCGGTGCCGTCGGTTACCTGCTCAAAGACGCCAGCCGCGACGAGGTGATCGACGCCCTGCAGCGAGTTGCTGCCGGTGAGGAAGCCCTCAATAGCTCCGTCAGCGCCCGCCTGCTAAGACGCATGACCGGCCGCAATGCGAGTGGCGCGCCCCCCGCAGCAAATCTCACTGTCCGAGAGCGCCAGGTGCTTGGGTTGGTGGCCAACGGCATGAGCAACCGCCTGATCGGTGAGAAACTGGGTATTACCACCGGCACGGCAAAAGCTCACGTCGAACGGATCATCGGCAAACTCGGAGCGGCGGATCGAACCCAGGCCGCGGTCCGTGGCATTGCTCTGGGCCTGGTGACTCAACCATGAAGGTGTTCTATGCCCGGCGCTGGATCGACCTACCGCTAAGGGGCAAGGCCTTGGTGGTAATTTCCCTTCCCTTGATAATCTTGCTGCTATCACTGGTGTTGATCTACATCACCGAGCGCCAGACCGCCCGTGCCGAAGAAGACGTACGCCGGGTATTGCTGGTGCAAGGCGATATCCAGACCGTGCACACCTTGCTCGCCGAAGCCGCCGCCAGCGTGCGTGGTTATCTGCTTACACGTAGGGAGGATTTCCTACCGGGTTATCTGAAAGCCAAGCCACTGATCGAATCGGCCCTGCGCCGCCTCGACAGCAGCGTGCGTGATGAGCGCGTGCGCGCACAACTTACCGCCATCACGCCGCTGATCAACAGCAAGCTCGATGGGCTGGAGCAAATGCTCAGTGAGCGCAAGGCGAACTCCGAGTCGATCACCACTATCCTGATCAATAACAAATACATCCTCGATGAATTGCGTGAGCACATCAGCACCATGCTCATCCTTGAAGACACGTTGCTGGCCGAGCGTACTGCGGCGGCATACGCGACCCGTCAGCGGCTGCTGCTCTCAACCTTGCTGGCCGCCCTCTGCGGACTATTGGGTGCCATCGTGGCGGTTCTGTTTTTGTCCAAAGGGATTGTGGCCAGGGTGCAGCAAGTCCAGGGCAATGCCCAGCGACTGGCCCTCGGGCAACCGTTGCGGCCGCAACCACCAGAGAACGATGAGATCGGCCAGTTGGGTACTCGTCTGGTGGAGGCCGGTTTACTGCTGGCTGAACGCGAGCGAGCGTTACGTGACAATGAAGAACGCTTGCGGCTGATCATCGACGGCGTGAAGGACTACGGGATCTTTGCCCTCGATACCCAGGGTTATGTCACCAGTTGGAACGCCGGCGCCGAGCGGATCAAGGGCTATACGGAGCAGGAAATCATTGGCCAGCACTTCTCGATGTTTTACCTGGCGCAGGAGTGCCCGCAGCATCCCGAAATGGCCTTGCGTGAGGCCACTCGGGACGGGCATTACATGGAAGAAGCCTGGCGTTGCCGCAAGAATGGCAGCCGCTTCTGGGCCAGCGTTGTGATCACCGCGCAATACGACAGCAGCGGCACGTTGCGCGGGTTCTCGAAAATCACCCGGGACATTACCGATCGCCGCGCGGCCGAGATTGCGTTGCGCACCGCCCGCGAAGAGGCCGAGCGCGCCAGCCGGGCAAAAAGCGAATTCCTGTCGCGCATGAGCCACGAACTGCGCACCCCGCTCAACTCGATCCTGGGCTTTGCACAACTGCTGGACATGGACTCGCTTCCTGGGCAACAGGCGCAGATCAGTCACATTCTGCGTGCTGGCCAGCACCTGCTGACCCTGATCAATGAAGTATTGGACATTGCCAAAATCGAAGCCGGACGCCTGCCGCTGGACATCGAATCCGTGCCCTTGGCAATCGCCTTGCGAGAAGCCTTGGCGCTGGTGTCGCCGATGGCCACAGATGCTGGCATCCATCTGGCACCGCTGCCAATCCTGGCCGCTGACAGCGGGATCGTTGCCGACCGACAACGCCTGACTCAGGTGCTGCTGAACCTGCTGTCAAACGCCATCAAATACAACCGGCCTGCGGGTCAGGTAAGCATTGAGGTCAAGATTGATCAGCAACGAGTCGCCGTGTCGATCAGCGATACCGGCAAAGGCATTGCGGCTGATCGCCTGGTTCGACTGTTCAAACCGTTTGAGCGCCTGGAGACCGACCCGAATGTGGAAGGCAGCGGCCTAGGTCTGGCGTTGAGCAAAAGCCTGCTGGAAATGATGAACGGCAGCCTGACCGTGCAAAGCCAACCCGGCGCCGGTTCCCGATTTACGCTGGAGCTACCGTTTGTAAGCGTGCAGGAAGCCGCCGGGACAGTCGCCGCATCGTTAACTAATCGACCGCTAGCCCCTGCTCCTTGCCCCGAAGTTCAAGGCAAGGTGTTGTGCATCGAAGACAACCTCTCCAGCCTGGCGCTCATCGAAACCGTGCTGCAACGCCGGCCTGGAATAAAGCTGCTCTCAAGCATGCAGGGGCAATTGGGGCTCGATCTGGCCGCCAAACATACCCCACAGCTTATCCTGCTGGATGTCTCGCTGCCTGACATCGACGGACTGAACGTTCTTGAGCGCTTGCGTCAATCCGCATCCACCCGATCCACTCCAATATTAATGATCACCGCCGACGCCAGCGACCTCACCCGCCTGGCCTTGAGCGAGGCTGGTGCGACCGCCGTGCTGACCAAACCCATTCACATTCCTTCGTTCCTTGCCCACCTCGACCAGCACTTTCCGGAGCCTGTGTGAACACCGACCTGCGCATTCTGATCATCGACGACAAACGCGCCAACCTCGATCTAGTGGAGCAATTGCTGGTACGTGAAGGGCTGACCAACGTGCTGAGCAGCACCCAACCGCTGCGGACCCTGGAACTGTTCAACAGCTTCGAACCGGACCTGGTGATTCTCGACCTGCACATGCCCGAGTTCGACGGCTTTGCCGTGCTGGAACAACTCAACCGGCGTATCCCAAGCAGCGAGTACTTGCCGATCCTGGTGCTCACCGCCGACGCCACTCGCGACACACGCTTGCGCGCCCTGGCCCTGGGAGCCAAGGACTTCATCAGCAAACCACTGGATGCGCTGGAAACCATGCTGCGGGTGTGGAACCTGCTGGAAACCCGCGTGCTTTACAAGACCTTGCGCACCCTGGTACCAGCGGATCAGATCGATCTGCTGCAAAGACGAGGTTCAACATCATCACGCTGAATGCCCGCCCGCTGGCGACCGCTGCTGCTCCTGCGTGTTATGCCACGCCTCCTTCGGGATTGGACCTACGACCGCATCGCGCGCAATCGCTATAAGCTCTTCGGGATGTACGACACCTGCCTGCTGCCGGACCCTGATCATGAACAGCGCTTCTTGAAGGATCAGCCATGAATAACTTGGTGCGTATCAACTGGATCGCCCGGGGCGGCCTGGCGTTCATGTTTGCCTACCATGGGCTAGTGCCAAAGCTGCTGTGGCTAAGCCAAGGTGAGCGGGCAATGATCCAGGCGCACGGGATCGAACAGGTGCAGCTGTTCGCTACGCTGGCGGGGATTGGTGAGATTGTCCTGGCGGCATGGATACTGCTTTCGCCACGCAGTGCCTGGCCGATTGCACTGGCTGCGGGTGCGCTGGCAGCACTGCTAGTGGATGTAGCGATATTGAGCCCGGCGATGCTCAGGGAAGCGTTTAATCCGGTGTCGCTGAATGTGGCGGGGTTGGCGTTGTGTGCGGTGGCTTGGAATACCCAGCCCTGAGCGGGCATTTATTTCAGCTCGATCGTCTCAAGTGCAACTGCCAGTGCTGATATCAGCCACACATAATCAGCCCAATCAACTGCCATGGCGTCATTTTCGTCACCATGATCAGCACGATCACAAACATCCCCGAAAACCCGAAAACTCCCATCCAGAACCATGTCCTATAAACGCTGCGGTAGCCATCATCGAGCGCCCTGCCCGTCTCAACCACACTGAGCGCCATCCGCTGCAAACGCTTCTGCAGCACGAGCACCGGCAGCCAAAGCGCCCCCCACGCGCAAGAAGATGATCAGCGAAGTCAACACCCTCCCGTCAGAGAATTGCACGGCCAGGCTGAGGTTCGCCGGGTCGTTGATAGCGCTCATGTATTCGTCGACGGTGATTTCGCCAACGCATGGGACGCGCGCCGGGTTCGGGCGCGTAGCCTTGGGCGATTTTGAGGGCCAGAGCAACAGCGGCGCAGCTAGGGATTTCCGGGCCTTTGTCATTCAGCGCCGTCAGTTGCACCAGCAGGGACAGCGGTTGCCCTTCTGTACCGAGGCCTTTCACGTCGATGTACATCGCGCTTTTGCCATCGCCAAAGCGCTCGAACCAAATACCCAGCCGATACAGTCGTGCAGCCCAGGCGAGATGGTCACGCACCACGCCCCACCGTAGCGCCTGGGCAAGCAGATAGTTAGCAACACCGCCAAGCTTGAGTCCTGCGCCAGCCTTGAAACTCAGGGTGTAGGCACCATAGCGACTGGCAAAGATGTCCATGTCGGGCACGTCCACATTCGCCAGCACCCGCGTGCCAAGCCCAGGCATCTTGCGCAACGTCAGGTCCTGCCAGCCCAGCACTTCATGCACCTGGCCATGCCTGAGCTGCTTGATCGGTTTGCCCGCTTAAGCCAGCACGCCTTCGACGGTGGACAGGCCCGGCATCTTGGCCGAGGAAGAAATACCGTGTGCGATCGAGTCGATGCGGGTGAAGCGATAGCGGTACTGATCGATGATGGCGGACGACAGCGTCGGCACCGAGCTGCACCCGCTAAGGATCGCCACACCTGCCTGCCGTGCTTGTGCATCCAGCATGTGCATGGGCGCCATTGCCTGGTGCGGTATACCCAGGTGGTCTGGGGCAGTTCCATAGAAAAGATCAGGCAATGGGGAATTCGGCAGATCGATATTGGCGCCATGGAAGTGGCGGAAAAGGCCAAAGAGTTTTACCGGCCCAGCTCATTGACAGCAGGCATTCTTGCGAGCGAATCCGATCTTTTACCACCTGGATAGAAAAACGCTCCGACTGCCGTGATTTTAAGCAAGACAACGCCTGCTCGCAGCCGCCATTTGGGCGTGAACCAGGCGCGGAACGCTTTAAATTTTTTATTAGCCATCACCACTCTCCCTGCTTGATAAGCAACAAAGCAAATAACTCACTTAATCGAATCACGCTAGCCAGCGAGACAGGCGCACGCCGGAGGCGATATGCCTGGGCTGCTGCCGTTCGCACCATCAATCCTGCGGTTATCAGCTAACCGCAGGGGCATGTGGTCTGATTGCGCCTAGAACGTCCACGAGGCCGTGGCGGAGGTGCTCTGGTCGTGAAAACGCTGGCCTATTTCTCCCGCATACCTCAGCCCCACGGAAAATGCCGGCGTTAAGTCCAAGGTAGCGCTGAACGCCAACTGAGCCGAGTCCTGCTGCACGGGCAAGCCGGAAATATTCACGAAGCCTCCTTGGGTCTGCAGCTTCACACGAGTGTCCGTAGTTTTCTCCTTGAATGCGTGTTGCAGTCCCGCGCTACCGTTCAGGCGCACGGTCATGCCATTGGCCAGTGGATGGACAGCGTTCAGGCGTGCACCGAGCTTGGCCGAGGTCACGTCCATCCGGCTTTTTTTGCCACTGAGGGCGAAGAGGTTTTCTTTCTCTGAAAATGCTTCGGTTTCGACGTGGACATAGTTGAGCCCGACGAAGGGCTCCAGGGTCACCGCATTGAAGTTAATGCTGTGGGCGAGTTCGGCAAAAGCCTGACGGGTACTGCCGTCGTAACTGCCTTTGAGTCGCGTGGTGCCATTCTTGTGAGTGACATCGCGCTTGCTGTCGATCTCATGCCAGGCGTAGGCCGCACCGACGCGCAGCGTGACATTGTCGAACTGTTTGCTCGCATAGGCAGCGAGGCTGTAGGTTTCGACATCTGCCGAAGCACTCTGTCTAGACAGCGAGGCAGAACCGCTTTGATAGCTGGCGGCGATACCGGCTCTCAAGCCGCTGTCTTCGTCCTGCCGATCAAGCCCACCGATAACCCCATGAACCGAACGACTGAGTTCGGTGGCATCGCCCTCTCCGTTTTGCTTCCCTCTTGAGTCGATGGCATACCCCCAGACACCAAGGGCACGTGGGTTCTGCTCCGTCTCGTAAAGACGGTTTAGCGTGGCGTTACGCACGTAGCTTGAGTCTTGCAACAACGCATTCTTGAGCGAAGCATGCAGCTCCCCTGTCATGGGTTTCATGATGCTCTTGAACTCGTCCCTGGAGAGACCGATCAAGGCATCGTCTTCCTTCTGCGCCCAGGTAAGCGACCGGGTTGGTGGAGCGCTCAGAGAAGAAACCACGTCCAACTGGGCAGTGGCTGGAGCAAGCGCTGGTGTCGTGATCGCTGGCGATACCGTACTAGTGGCTGGCGAGGGCACGATTGATGTAATGGCGGGGTCTTCATTCAGCAGTTGGGTGGCTACGGCTTTTTCATTCGTGTTGCTCAGCAGTTCTTCGGGGCGAATATCATTGCGCAGCAGGTGCAGGTTCACCTGGTTGGGTTCGTAAGCGAGGCTAGGCGTGAGAAACGCCAGGTTGGAGGTCACTTGGGCAAATTGACCACTGACACCTTTCTGCGCCCGGATAATGGCTAGCGTAGTGTTTGGCATGTAATCGCCTGCTTGTGCCTGGACATCCACCAGGCCACCTTGCAGATCCGCGCGCCCGGCCACTTCCAGCTTGTCGGTGCGCCCAGCCGCATCGACCTCTACCCGGTAAATTGACTCGGGGTTGAAGGTGAGGTCTTGGGCAACGCGTAAGGTACCAATCGAGTTGCCGGGGGCGATGATCCCGCCCTTGTTGACGGTGACTGCGCCCACTTCGCCGATACCTTGCAACTGAGCACCGGCTTCGATGTAAAGCATTGCATTGCTCAATTTACCATTGGCGCTCAGGGTGCCTTGGTTGATATCGATACGCCTGGCAAACTCACTGACGCCCGTCAACCTGAGCTGACCCGTACCGGTTTTTACCAGATTAGCGTTGCCATTGAGGCTGCCGTCAAAGACTTTATCCTCGTCGCTGCCAAAGAGAACGGGGAGCTTGTCGCTTGGTGTGATGCTCGGCAACGGCGGTCTGATCGCCTGAGCAATCACAGCAGAAGAGGGATTCGGCTCAACGGGCAGGGTTGCAAGCGGTTGAGTGACAACAGACGAGGATACTACCGGCACAGTAACAACTGGGTCGGGGGTTGGTTCTGGGACCGTGGAGGGAGGTTGTACGTTAGTGACAGCCGGCCCCTTGTCCGGTACCGGTGCTGCCGGGACAGCCGGTACCGTGGTGAGCAATTGCGTGGCCAGAGCTTTTTCGTTCTCGTTCTTCAGTAGTTCTACGGGGCGAATATCATTGCGCAACAGGTTCAGGTTTACCTGGTTGGGTTCGTAAGCAAGGCTGGGCGTGAGGAAAGCCAGGTTGGAGGTGACTTTGGCAAATTGACCCTTGATACCTTTTTCCGCCTGGATAATGGCCAGGGTGGTACTAGGACGATAATCACCGGACTGCGCCTGAACATCGACCCGGCCACCTTGCAGGTCAACAGGCCCGGCCACGTCCAGCTTATCGGCATGCCCAGTGGCATCGACCTCGACGCGGTAGACCGACTCGGGCCTGAAGACCAGATCTTGAGTGATACGTAGCGTCCCGATCGAATTGCCGGGCGCGAGCACCCCGCCTTCCTTGACGACAACCTGACCGATTTCTCCACTGCCCTGCAACTGGCCGCCGGACTCGACGTAAACCAATGCATGGTTCAGCGTGCCATTGACCTTCAGTACCCCCTTGTCGATATAGGTGTAACCCATGGAACGGTTACTGCCCGTGAGTTCGAGGGTGCCCGCCCCGTCTTTTATGATATTGCCGTAACCGCTGATGTCGCCGCCAAAAACCACGTCATCGCTGCGGTTAAAGGTCAGCGTGCCGTTGTTGTTGATATTGCCCAGCACTGAGCCTTGCGCACCGCCGTTACCAATTTGCAAGGTGCCCTGGTTCAGATCAATACCACCACCAAAGGTGTTATTGCCCGTGAGAATGAGCGTTCCACTGCCCTCTTTGATCAAACCGCCAGGGCCGCCAATATTTTCCTTCCAGGTATCGACCTGAGAAAAACCGGCCAGGTCCAGATCCGAATCCGGGTTTTGGTTGACCGTGAAGTTTTCATAGAAATAGGTGGGGCCGCCAAAAGCCCGAGGCAGGTTAATCAGCCCCCAATTGGCATTCGGGTTGTTGGCATCGAAGGTCCAGCCCGCCAGCGAATTGCTGGGATAAGCCGTGCTGGCCAGAATCTGCCGCCATTCGGGTGATTTCAAATAGGGGAAGCGAAAACGCAGCAAGGCGCCGGCCTGTTGCGGAATATGCTCAGGCGCGAGCACAACAACGTCACGCGCGAGCATTTGATTGTAGTAACCGAGGCTGTAGCTTTCTTTGGTTTGGGTATCTGTCAAGGGCGAGTCTTGTGCTTCAAGACAACTGCGCAAGGTGCCCGAGCACAGTTTCGATGCTTCTACCTGCTTGCGAATATCCCCGCTCAATTCAAAAAAAGTCGTTGCCAGCGTGTCGTCTTCCAGCATTTTGGACAGGTAGTAATAGTTGCCAATACGGGACGCGATGGTGTCGGTAGGAAAGTGCGCTCGCAATACGACCCGGCTTTCGCCGTACTGCAAGGCGCGGGAAATGATTTCACTGCCACGCTCTGGAAATACCAGGCTCATGCCCATTGCCGTTTCATAGCCATCCCACGTATGGCCGCTGGGGAAGGATGAACCTTTTATGGACTGATAGTTTTTTATGTATTGTGAGTTCTCAAGCACGTCCTTGGGACGACCGCGAAGGAACTGGTCTTTTAATATGAAATCTGCGGTTCGTTCTCTTTTTTCATTAGCGTCATATGAGTAGCTTGCCTGGTTGTATAGATCTACCAAGTGACTGTATGAATCGAAGGTTGAGAGATCCAGCGGTGCGCTGGGTGTTTTTTCAGGGGTGAGGGAGCCTAGCGCTGACTGCGTCATGATCGCTCTCTTATAGACAGATTTCTGGGATGCATCGCTGATGGCGAGCCGATATCTGTCGCCGCTGTCCTGCGCGTAGGCGATAGACCCTAGTCGGTCAAGGTTTGCCGCTTCTGACCCTGGTTGTGGGTAGCGAGTGATGACATGGCTTTGCAGTTCTTTGAACCAGGCCGCTCTTTTGGAGTCAATCAACCCGTTAGCGGAGTCGATATCAATGTCGGCTAATGCAGATGCTGGTGAAGCCAACCAGACAAAAAATGCATATTTCAAAGCAGTGTATTGGCCAAGTAGGCGCACATCTGAAATTTTGATTGTTGACGGCATGATTCTTCCTGAGTCATTTGGCTTAGTTGGAAGATACCGTTATGCAGTTTTTTCTTTTCGGTTTTGTTACTAATCTATCAAAAAAATCAAAAAGAATATTTGTTTAGGCGTTGATTGATTAAATACCTGTATAAATTTTTTTGGAAATTCCCTACTGATTAGCTCCCCATCATGAGCGAGCTAATTTTCTCTTATAAAGCGGTCTACGCGATAACGAGGACATGTTTTTAGCAGTACACGTCAAAAACGTGGGCGTAGCGATGCCAATCATCTGGCCCCCAGACAGGTCTAAACATCAACATGGGTTTCCGCCCTTTGCAAGTTTGAAGCGCTTTTGTTAGCAGGTAACGCCCACACCAGTCCAAGTAGACGATGGTATCGCAAATAATACGTAACTTTAATCTTCGTTTTGCTCCTAATGCTACTGATCTCAAAGGTGAATTGCTGCCCCGGCTGAGCCATTCGTTGTCCCTTGCAGGGCCCATCGATAACTAACAATTTAGTTTCAACATTACGTTCGAGCATGCGCGCCCCTATATTTGTTATATCATCCGTTTGGAAGGATTCCAATTATAGAATTGGTGCAACGGATAGAAAGGCAGAAGTTTCGATGATATAAATCACGCCATCGCCTGTGCGAAAGCGAATAGCGCAATGACGAAAAAAAGCACGGGAAGCAGATAGTCAAACCAGGTAGCACGCTGGATGGTGGCCGTCAAAGAGTGGGCAGCGAGCCCGACTGTCATGTTCACCAAGATTCCACCCATATTGAAAATGAGTCCGTAGAGCAAAAAATACAGCCAGGCGGGATTAGCATCGGGAGGCACGAATTGCGGCAACAGACTAATAAAGAACAGGCCGATCTTCGGGTTCGATAAGTTGATCAACATGCCTTTGCTGAAAGCATAGTTAGCAGGGACTGGTGGATGTTCGCTGACCAGAGCAGCATCGGCAGCCGTTCGACAAGGCCAGAAGGTATAAGCCAGGTACAGCAGATAAAAAGTCCCCGCTAGCTGCACGGCACGATACAGCAGCGGTACTTCCTTGAAGATAAGCACCAAGCCGAACGCTGCCAGTAACACGTAGCAAAACACCCCGAACTCAACGCCCGCGGCAGCCCGCAGTCCGGTTCGCACACCGTGCTTCAGAGATTGGTTCATTACATAAAGCATTGCCGGTCCAGGGGAGAGGTTGATGATCAGCACTGCCAATGAGAAAGATAAAAATCCGTAGTTCATAAGGCACTCTGACGTTGAATATCAGGTAAAGAAGAAGGATACCAACCATCGCCCGCCCCCTCGCTTGACTTGATATTTATCCCCCTGAACGTCAATAAATGTAGGAAATTTCCCAAGCACCTAACCGACGATACATTTGCCTGAATGGGCCTTCGAGTTCGGCTGGCGTCAGGCGAATACCTGATGGCTTGACCATCTCTCTAAAGCACCACCGGCTCGCGATGGAAAACACGCGGGTGGAAACGCGGCTGAAAATCTGCGGGATCAGAATGTCACGCGGCACGCGCGGTCCGTAGCACAAACGGAGCCAATGCCATTCTGCACTTCGGCACTGCTCTGATCCGTCCGGACAGTTTCACTGAGATACCCAATCAATCGCACGAACGGAAATTTCCTACAAACATTTCGGATAATGTGTGGAATTAATGGCCCGAACATTCTCCAACTTGAAAGGTGCTGCCATTGCTACTCATCACTAGGAGGCCCGGCGAACGCTTACGTATCGACGACGAAATTCAGATCAAGGTGATTGACGTTATAGGCAGTCATGTCTCTTTAGGTTTCCATGCACCCAAACATATCCCGATCGTTCGATCCGAGCTGCATGAAAGGACTATAGATACCGAGGGCAAAGACAAAGAGCCGGGCTTGAAATCAGTACCTGCATCACCATCGCCAAAAACTCGGTCATGACAGACCGCCCCGCGATTGAGGAGCGCAGTCAAGCTGCGAACTAATTATTTTGCGTCGCTCTGAATCATATTGATCGAGTACGCCAATGATCGAGGCATACGACATGGCTCTACATTTCCCCTCCCGCAATATCTGCCGATTTGATACTGCGGGCGAGCGCCGCCTGGCTGAACGCCTGGAGAAGAAACTCCCCGACGATTGGCTGTGCTGGTTCAATGTACCTGTGGGCCCAAAAGGTTTGCGACCAGACTTTGTACTGATGCATCCGCAACGAGGGATTCTGGTGCTGGAGGTCAAGGACTGGAAGGCTGAGACCATCGAAAGTATGACCGCTGAGCACGCCAGGATTCGTGTCGATGGTCAATTGAAAACTGTCGCCAACCCGTTAGCTCAGGCTCGAATCAACACCCTGGAGGCCGTGAAGCTGCTGGAAAATGATCCGGCATTGCAACAGCCAGCAGGTTCTGTTCGCGAGCGTAACTTAGTGATGCCCTACAGCTGGGGCGTGGTCCTGACAGAAATCACCCGTAAGCAGTTCGAGAGTGCTGAGCTTGCCAATGTGCTGGTTCCACAGCGTGTCATCTGCCGAGATGAAATGACTGAGGCGGTAGAGAACGAGGGCTTTGAGGCGCGCCTGATCAAGATGTTTACGCAGATGTTCACCTGCCACCTCACAGATGAACAAATTGATCGAGTGCGCTACCACTTGTTTCCGGAAGTACGAGTAAACATCTCACCGGGCCAGTTTGGTCTGTTCAGCGCCCATGAAGCGCCGGTGCCGAGCTTGATCAAGGTGATGGACCTACAACAGGAGCAGTTGGCGCGGTCCATGGGCGAAGGCCATCGCGTGATCCATGGTGTGGCGGGTAGCGGCAAGACCATGATTTTGGGCTATCGCTGCGTTTACTTGGCGCAAACCAGCCACAAACCCATTTTGGTACTTTGCTACAACAAATCTCTGGCGGGCCGTTTAAGGCAGGTACTGGAAGCGCGAGGTTTGGCTAACAAAGTGTCGGTGCGTAATTTTCATGGCTGGTGTTGGGACCTTCTGAAGGCTTCAGGCGGCGAACTGCCAGACAACACGTTGAGTCCCAAGGACGCTAATACGTTGCTCGAACGAAACGTGCTTCTGGGCGTTGCTAACGGGCAGATCACCAAAGCGAAATATGCCGGCATATTGATCGATGAAGGCCATGATTTCCAGCCAGAGTGGTTCAAATTGGCGGTTGATCTACTTGACCCTGCCAGCAACTCCCTGTTGGTACTCTACGATGATGCGCAATCTATCTATCGAGGTAACGCAGCTAAAGGTGGCATGGAATTCAGCTTCGCCAGCGTCGGCATCCAAGCGTCGGGGCGTACGACCATTTTGAGGCTCAATTACCGAAATACTTTGGAAGTGTTGTCTGTTGCCCAGGCGTTCTCTCTCGAGATGTTGAATGCCCGTGAAGCTCAGGAAGACAACGTCCCAATAGTCGCACCACAAAGCGCCGGTAGACGCGGCCTTCTTCCGGAACTCCTGCACTGTGCAACGCCATGGCAGGAACGGGACTGTATCGTCGAGCTCATTCGTGACGAACAGCGCAAAGGGCGTGCACTGGAAGACATGGCCGTTATCTGCCGATATTTGGCCCAAGCCGCCCACATTGAAAAAATCCTGAAGGACGCTGGCATCCCCTTTGTTTCCGGGCGCTTAAATCAAGACCGCAGCAAACTCTACGACGGTGCAGACGCAGTCAAAATCGTCACCATGCACTCCAGCAAAGGCCTGGAGTTCGGCATGGTTATCCTCCCCGATCTGAACAACATGCCTATCAAGGGCTCGGATGACGCAGATGAAGCACGCTTGTTATACGTGGCCATGACGAGGGCCATTGATCGTTTGGTAATGATGCATCGTGATCACTCTAGCTTTACCCGACGGATTCAAGAGGCAATCAGCATAGTCAGCGAACATCTAGAGGGAACCATTCGATGACGTCGACGGGCTACCGCCAGATGCGTTGACGTCGAACCGCGTCGACCCAACTGCCGGACTTCAACCAATCCATCGCCCCCCTCGGAATAATTACAATGAAACATGTCGTTTTTCTTGTTGCTGTGTTCTGTAGTGGGTGTTCAGGGTTTAAAGCAGAGCAAAAAAACGTTCCCCCCACAGAGGAGACTCCGGTTTTTTGCGATGTTGTCCCCTTGAATCAGCCTGGATGTTACTCAGGGTCAACAGGCCCGACTAAGCGTTACCGTGCTCGCCACGTCGAGGGGAATGACTAAATGGCCTTTAATTTATCGTTTCCCTGCGTTCGATTGCTTATGTTGCTTGGCGCTGTCCTACTCTCGCTTTCAGGTTGCAAAAGCCACACGCCGGCTGAGGCTGCTGCTATCGCGGCAACCATTCAACAACAAGAAGACCGGAAGTTCATTAGCGAGTTTCAAACAGTGCTCTACAGTAATAGCTTGGCCGCTAATGCACATGGGTTGCAGGGGGCAGTGGATATGCAAATGACTGTCGACGCTCAAAATAACGTAGTGGGCTGTTCGGCCCGAAGTAGTCGCTACGGAAAAAACATATCTAATGGCCAGGATGACCTGCGAATCGGTCGATTGGTTACCGAAATTTGCTGGAGCGCTTTATTCCCTACGGTTCGGCCAGAAGTATTTATTGATTCGAACGATACCCAAACAATTATTGCCCCCGTCATATTTTTGCCCTTGAAGGGCTTGTCGGACAAGCAGAAAGAACAGCAGAACAAAAACATCGAGATGTACAGGCAAACACGCTTCTTTCGCGAAAACTTAATAAGCCGACAAGATATTGACAGTGTCGGTGTAACCACGTTCTACTTTATCGCGACTGCCGAAGGGCAAGTACGCGAATGTCTAGTCAACCTTGACCGAAGCCCCTACCGTCCGCAAAAGTTCAAGATTGATAACGCCCTACAACAACGTCTAAGCACTCAGTGCAAACAGTTAAACTTTCAGCAAATACCCGGCTTCAACCCTAGTAAAGACGGGCTATTTCAAGGTCACGTCTCCGTTGAGTACAGTCCCTGGATGAATCGTCGCAAGCAATCCTAAAATGGTGCGCAGCGCCTTAATATTTTCAGCCTTGCTTTGGGGTGCATTTAATTTACGTTGGATTGAAGAACGCATCGGTCTCTAACCCTTGGCGGGGATAGCTGCGATTTTCAGTGCAGTGATCGCTGATACGCCTTCACAGAGGGCTGCGGTAGTGTTCGTTGAACAGGCAAAGATCCAACAAAATCTACCCGTTATTGTTTTCGGGGGAGAGAAGAAAGCTGTCGACGTCAAGATTATCGTTTCCGGACTGGGTAATGCGCGAACAGTGAAAGCCTTACCAGACGAAATTAAAGCCCTGCTCCCTCAGTGCCAGTCGAAATGGAATGAGAACATCGCGTAGGATTACTAAACATTTTCACTAGAAAAGAGTTTTTTATTTAGCCCTATCACGGACGCGCCTCCAAATACGCACCTAGGCTGATATCAAAGGAAGTCGTGAGTACTGCTTACAGATTTCTTACCCGCTACCTCGTTTAAATGAAACGGTGGGAAACAGGCCCTCTAAAGGCCCGTTCCGGTAATCGGCCTTAAAATGCGTACCGCGCCTTGACCATCACCCCATCGGCATCAAATCCACTACGCGCTTGACGCGTATAGCTGGCGCCCACCGTCAACGCCGATACCTGATAATTCAAGCCCAGGCTGGCTTCGTAGCTGTCACGCGCCAGCGAAGCGCCAGTCACGGTAAACGCCGAGCCACCCAGTACGAAGCTGGAGGTCTGCGCCACGCGGTCACCCATCAGGTCGTGGTACGCCATCAAGGTCGCTTCCGGTTGCAGGCTGCCGGTGGCCAACGGAAAGTTGCCAGCCAAGCGCACACCCGCACCCAACTCGCCCACTTCATAGCGTTGCGAGCCGGTGCTCAGCGCCGCTGAAGAGCCCTTCTCGGTAAAGCTGTCCATGCGCACGTTGGAATAACGCGCCGCTACTCGCGGTTCAATCACAGCAGCATCCGACAGCTTGAAGCGGTGGCCGCCCAATACGCTGGCCGACAACACATTGCTGTCGTAGCTGCCCTTGGCGGTAGTACCCGCCACACGACGCTTGCTGTCATTGTCGTTATGGCCATAGCTCAGGCTGCCATCGACAAACCAGTTCTGCAGCGACCAGTTGCCGTACACCGACAGCGCATTGCCCTGCACGTCGGTCTTGGCGCCCAGGTCCGAATGGATGTTGGAATTGAGATAGCTGTAAGCCACACCCACCGTGGTGCTGTCGTTCAACCGACCATCCACACCCACCGCCATGCCGCTGCTGTTGGCCGAATAACCGTTATCGCCGCTGCGGCCATCCTGATCCAGGTTGCTGCTCAAGCCTTGCAACCACACACCCATGGCTTCGCGATTATCACGCTGGCCCGAGAGGCGATTGAGGATTGCGCCATTGATCACCGTCTGGCCCGACAAGGCCACGTCCAGCGCACCACGGTTGACGTCCGGTTTGAGTTGCTCGCCCACCTGCGCCAACTGCTGCGCCGTGCCCGCATTGGCCAGGGCCTGGAACACCGGATCATCCGTTGCCAACTGCCCGAGCACGTCATTTTTTGCTTCGTTGACCACAGTAACGACCGGGTCAGTGGCGCCCGCGCCGGTCAGCTCCTCTTGCACTTGCTGATTGCTCTTCAACCCCACCACGGCCTTGACCGTCTGTGCATCGGCCGAGTAACTCAGCACGTCCAGCAACGACGAAGTGCTGGCGACCGACAGGCCGTTGTTCTGCACACTGCTGGCTTGCAGCAAGGTGTATTCGGTGCCGCTTGGCACGGCGGTGAAATCGCCAGGGGTGGCGCTCAAGGTCACTTTCGATGCCTGGGCGAAATTCGCCGCACCGTTAACCGTCAGGTATGGCGTGGTTGGCACTACGCTGTTGGCCAGGCGCATATCAATGCCTGCACCGCTGGCGACATTGAGGTCACCGGTGAGCACCGTGCCAGGGGCCGACAGGTTCAGAGAGCCCGAGTTGATCGACACCGGCGCGATAATGCGGCTGCCGGAAAAGTCAGCCTGGCCGGCGATGTTCATCGCGCTGACGTTGAGTACGTCGCCGACGATTTTGCCGCCGGACCAGTTGAGGGTGGCGCGGTTGGCTGCGTCGATGGCGATGCCGGAGTTGCTGCGGATTTCACCGGCTTGTTGGTTGATTTCGAAGGTGGAGGTTTGCTCGGCTGCGTCGACAGAGATGGCCGTGCCATCGGCGACGATCGTGCCGCGGTTGATGATGCCGCGGGAGCCGGTGGGGGTGTTTTGTATGAAGGTGGCGCCTTTTAAGTCAAAGGCTTTGGCGTTTGTACCTTTGGCTTCGAGGGTGCCGGTGTTGAGGATGGAGTCGACGGTGCCGGCATAAAAAACAATACCGGAAGCATCTGCGCCGTTCACAGACAGCAGGCCACTGTTTTCGATGCGCAGTGGGCTCGTGGTGGTTTCAACTTCTATGCCCCAGGCGCGCGGGCCCGTTGCATTGATAGTCCCGGAGTTGATGATTTTGCCGCCGATATTGATCGGGAAATCACTCGGGCCATCCACTGCCAGCGCCACTACTTCATCGCCGACCACCTCGATCACGCCCGTGTTAGCAACGTCGCCTGCCACTTGGGTGTTATGCAGGAACATACCCTCGCCGCCAACCGTGCCACCAAAAGCAGAAGTGCCCGATACAACGGGAGTTGTTTTAATGGTGCCGGAGTTGATGACGCTGCCACCAATCACGGCATCACCAATCTCAAAACCTTCGTAACCGCCATTGTTCATGGTGATGTTGCCGGCCTGAATCAGATCGCCCGTAATCGTACTGGGGGTTGAGCCGTCATTTGCAAAACCGAATGGGTCCACGGCAAACGCCCGAATGGAACGCCCGTCCGAGGTCATCACAATATCAGCACGATTGATCAGCGAACCTTGAATGCTGGTATTGGAGACACTGACCCCCATCAACGCAGTAGTGCCAGAGTCGGGGGTGGGTGTTTGATTGGTCGCTTCAGTCAGCCTCCCGGTGAAGGTCAGCGACTCGTTAAACGTCTCACCCTTCCACGAGGTCTTGCCTTGACTCAGATCCACTTCAACGGCCAGTGCCTGGCTGCTGATTGCACCGACCACTACGGCCAACAGTTTTTGCTTGAGCGGATTTCGCTTCATTTGAAAACTCCATGTACGACAGAAGGCATCGCCATAAACCCTGGCGATTACAGATATAAAACCAATGACTACAACAAGCGCCGCTGCACCGCCTCATCCAACGTGCTGCGGGTGAGGGCTTGCACCACCTCGTGGGTGTCCTGACGGAAAGGCACGGCAACGATCAACAGCAATTGCATCCAGGTACGCAGCGACTCGCTCTTGCGCACACGGCCCAGCTCCTTGCCGTCCTTGTCCTTGAATACGGTCTCCAGGGTGAAGGTGTTCTTCGCGGTAGAAGGGATAATGAAAAACGTCACCCCGGTGATGATGGCCGACGCCATGCTGAACTGTTCGTTGTTGTACAAGGTGGCCTCAACATAGAGATCCGCCTCGGCCTTATCCGTACTCACCCACGCAAAACGCCCCGACTCACGAAAGCCCTCGGCAACCGTCGCTTCCCCAACCGCTGCCGCAGCCCCCGCAGCCGTATTGGCCGGCCCACCGTTGACCTGATTCATGACCGTGGTGCGCACGAACACCTTCGGCTTTTGCTGCGGCACATTGGCCGTGGGTGGCCACGCCTGCACGGGAGGCAACTCGTTTTGCGAATACGTCACGCAGCCAGACAACAGAACCGCAGCGAGCACCACACAGTGCTTGATTGAACCGATCATTTTTGTTCTTCCTTAAGTTGTGGTTGTGCCAACTTCGCCGTGGCGTTATCGAGCAGGGTTGAAACCAGCTCATTCAACTTCTTGACCCCCATCACCGGCGACCAATACTCCCGCCCGTAAAGCCCCACGTTGTGCTCAAACTTGATCTGCTCCTTGGCGGCAGCCAGTTCTTTGCCGTTACGGTCAACGATCGACAGATCACCGGCCATATCGAAACTGTCGACGTAGATGGGCCCGTTTACCCAAATCCAGATCGTCAGGGTCAATAAAGCCCCCGGGATGTAAGCAGGGTGCGGCGCGCGATGGCCCTTGAGCGATGTCATGTTGAACTTGAGCACCACATCGTTCTCGCCCAGGCGCACGGGGTACTCGGTGACATCCTTGAAATAGCCACCGGCTTTGACGTATTGGTTGAGCTGAAGGGTGAGTGAACGGCTGATGGCGGTGCGGGTGGCGTCGTCAGTGTCTGGGATTGCGACGGAAACGTCGGCGATTTGCGCGGCTCGGGGGCTGCTGACTTTCGCGGGATGGGGAGGAGCGCTCAAAGGACCGGTGACGGTGTAGGAGACGCAGCCGGTCAGGGACAATGCCGTGAGGAGTGCGGCGGTTTTGAGGAGGGTTTGGAGCACGGAATGTCCTTATTGGGTGTTTTGATTTGTTGTGTGAAACTTTTGGGAAAGCGGAATAAGAGGCGCCCTGGGGGATGCCATACACTCTGTATATGCAGATTTTATAAACGGAAGGGGCCGATTTTAAAAAACTGATAATTGCGGGCGTTAAGTAAGTGCCATTCAAATCTATCCCCTTTTTCCCCGAATAGTAAACACAGAGCAGGAATTGGAGACTTCTACGTCGAAATGACCTTTCACAACGTGATCAAAGCCCGCATATACAGGTTTTCCGGTATCACGGAGCGAGGTAGTTTCCATGCATCCATTGGCAATATTTATACGAGATTGCACTCGACCAGGCACAGGTATTGCAGCTTCACCTGCGGCTTTTGCACCAACAAACATTTCGGACTACAACTACCTTAGCCTATTAACACACACCTAATAACCTAAGGTCATCTTTAAGCTCTGCCATCTCATCAGAAGGCAGCTCTTCCAAAATAGAGGAGAGTTCAATCTCCTCTAACAATTTAGAGATGGCATCCAAATGATATTTTTGGACTTTTCTCGGAGATCGTCCTGCCGAAAGAATAAGAGCTATAACTTCCAGCATTAACTTTTCGATAGGCAATTCAAATGCATTTTCAAGCTCGCCATAGGCATAACCCACTTCACTTTCACCTTCAGCCCATGAGCTTTGGTGACTGAGCTTGACTTTGCAATAGCTATAATAGCTACCTAGAAACCAAGCCCGCATTTCACCATAAGTCACTCTATCTTCCATTACGGCGTCTTCCTCGGAGGGCGTAACATAGCCCCCTGATTGTCAAGAATATTAACGGTAATATTGGGGTACTTCGCCTTGAACTGCTCAGCCACATTCAGACAGCTGGCACAAGCCGCTTTCTCCGTAAGGATATTTACTGTTCCTCTGGCGGAGGTATTTCCCCCCAACTGGTCAGCGATATTATCTAGAATTTTATACTCCGTATCGATTCCCCGATAAACCAAGTCTCCTGCCTTATTGGGTACAGATTGAGCGACAAAATTCCCATTTCCGGAGCCGACAAGCCCCTTACCGGCATCAGAAACTTGGCTGTGTGCGGCCATCTGTTTAGGTATTCCCGGTATATCTATTTCCGCGACAGCTACGTTACCACTTCGCCGTAACCCAGACGGCAATCCAGCTCGAACGTCCATGACCCGTTGGGCCATCGGAGCAGTGTCAATCACGGTCGCAGTCGCTTTGGCACCAGGAAGCAACAGCGGTCGAGAAAACGCCTTGCTATAAGAGCCTACTTCACTTACCCCATCCGGGTAAACAACCTTCATAGCATCATCAGAAACGGTAACGACACTCCCCTTCGGCAAAATATTGCCATTGGCTAATGTCACCGTCTCACTCAATTGCACCGTGGTATTGGCCTGAACAACCTTGCTCTCGACGTAAGTCGCACTACCACGCAATACCGCACCACCCGCTTGTTCGGCGAGCTCAGCCTCAACAGTAACCGCGACCTTGCGACCCAACACAGCAACCCGCCCAATCGGCATGACGTCGAGTAAAGTAACGTCCTTCAGCCCTCCGACAGTCGCATCCTTAACACGCTCGCGAGTGCTATCCGATGCATCACTTGATCCATCAAACACACTGATTTCTGGATGCCGATTTACTGCGGCATTAACACCAAAACGATTGGCATCGGCCTGAAGCGTTCCGCCTGTCGGCCCATAAGACCCGGCACCGTTAGCGGCAAATAATCCGCTGTCGGCCTTTTGCTGGGCGGTAGCCTGGAAAGCTATTACCGGTTTGCCATACGCAGTCACAACCGAGCCGTCTTTCCATCGCAGCGGGGTGCCCTGGGCGCTCATTTGGGTTACAACGGCTTGGGCTACAGCCATATCGTGGGAGAACTTTCCAACCAGCGGATTTCCCTGCTGAGTGCCTTGATTCAACTGGGCACGCAAAGCCTCATATTTTTGTGCCGTCGCGTTATCCAGTTGGCTGTCGCTGGCCAGTGTCAGAAGCTCTTCCCAACTGAATCCCGACAGCGTTGGCTGCTGTCGCTCACGAGTGAGTTGAGCCGCTTTTTCCTTTAGCAGACGCTTCTCTTCAGGATGCAGTTGACGGTTATACGCCGTGGCGTCTTTGGCGATATCGATCCCGGTTTGCAGATCGCCGCCAACTATCGCTGCTGCCGTAAGTCCCACCAACTGCGACGCAGCCAGCTCCAGCTGTTTGTCACCCTTCACCAGCGTGCTTAGGCGTTCGCTCAATGCCTCGTTTGCCCCCGCGGCCATCGCCCCCGTAACAAACCCTTCGCCTGCCGCCTCACTGAGCAAGCCACCAACCAGCGCGTGCAGCGTCGTTTTCTCAACGCTCGCTTTATCCCATTCTTTATGATCCGCAAAGTCACCGACCGCATTGAAGGCAACCCCGCGCAGAACACCTTGCGCCTGGGAGACTAGCGATTGTTTGAGGTTGTCACCAAGGCTGCCACCTTGTAGCGCGGTACCAAAGCCCGCTTGTGCTGCGCCCTGAGCGCCTGAATAAGCCGCAAACTTGCCGACATCCGATGCGGAGCTGAGATTAAAGCCTTTCGTGACCTTGTTGACGTTATCACCGGTCACACCAAATGCCGGGTCCAGGACACTTGCCGTGAAACCTGCGGTCAACGCGCCCGTGGCATAGCTGCGCAGGTTATCGCTGGAAGTAATGTCCTTGAACGTCGCGCCAATATTGCCGCCGTTGTTGATAAAGCTGACGGCGCTGTTGCTCGCCACCGAGGTGAGCACCGCCGAAGCCATGACGTTGCCCCAACCGGCCGCCACCGCAGAGGTTGCCGCAGTCGCAGCTGTGGTCGCTGTAGCCGCCGTTGCGGCTGTAGCAGCAGTACCGGCGGCCATGGCTGAGCCCGATCCTGCAGTCGCGCCTGCAAGGGTGCCAACTCCGGAACTCGCGGCCCCTGCTGTCAGTACCGTCACCACGATGATGATCGCCAGCATGGCACCTTGACCGAGGCTGGAGTTGCTGTACTTGAACGACTCATGCACTTCTCGCACTTGCCGCCAATCCACATCCCCACGTTTCTCGGCTTCTTTCAACCACGCCAATTGCGGATCGGCCTTGACCATGACATCAATGGTTTGGCTAACGGTTTGCTGGTCGATCTGTTTGATGTCGATTTTCAGGCCGTCGACGGCTTTGATCGCAAGATTGCCTTGGGCAACCAGTTGCGTTTGGCGCAGCGTCTCATCGGTATTGCCCTTACCCTTGGAACTGTTCCAGACCAAGCTGCTTTTACTTTTCTCATGACTCTCCTGATGGAGATCCTTGACGCCCTCGAAGCTGATTTCTCCACCACTGGCAATGCTCAAGTCCTTGCCACTTTCCAGCTTCGCCACTTGGTACTTCTGATCCCCGCCACTCTCAAGCGTAAGGTCGCCACCGGTTTTGATTTCGCTGGCGATATTCTTCACATCGGTCACTTCATCACGCTTGGTTTGCTTGCCTCCCAAACCACTTTTTTTCTTTCGGTCGTAGAGCGAATAATCGCTGTCCTGCGCGGCCAAAAGGTCGAGATTGCCGCCCGCGACCAAATACGCCTCATCGCCCGCCGTGATCCGACTGGAAATCAGCGCCATATCTTTGCCTGCACTGAGGCTCACATCACCGCCAGCGGTAACAGTGGTGGACACCTGGCTGACATGGTCTTCCTGGCGGGTGACTTTCTTTTTCTTACTGTAGGAGTGCTGTTCGTCAGCCGCCGAGGACAGCAGCAAATTCTCGGTAGCTGCCATGGCCACGTCGCGCTTGGCATCGATCTGGCTGGCGATGGCGTTGATATCACGGGCCGCGACTACGCTGAGGTCGCGCCCGACCTCAAGGGTGGAGCCATATTGAGTGATGGTTTGACTGCTGTTTCTGCTGCCCGGATTAAAGCTATCAACCTGCTGAGCAGAGGCCACATTGACGTCACGACCACCGCGAATAACGGTGTCAGCGCCACTTCTGATCACGCCGCCCACGGAGCTGACATCGCGTCCGGCTCCCATACTCAGGTTGTTAGCCGCCTCAATTCGCGCTGCGCTATCTACAACACCATTCAACTGGTTAACGCCGTTGTAGATCGTCTGATACTGGTTGACCGTGCGCTCGTTGATCACGTCGCCGTTGATCGCCGTCATCTTGACGTCACGCCCGGAAATGATGCCCCCGCCTTTGTTTACCAGGTTGTTACCCGCGAGCAGGTCGATACGCCCGCCTGCTTCGATAAGGCCGCTATTGACCAAGTTTTGTCCCGCAGCAGCCGACAAATTCCGGCTGGCACGCAACGTGCCGCCGCTTGTCAGGTTTTCCCCAGCAATCAGGTTGATGTCGTTCGCTGCAATCAATGCGCCGTTGGGGCCAAGACGGTTGTTGGCTTGAGCCAGGTACAGCACCGGTACCAGGACCTGCTCGCCGTTTACTTCATTTTTTTCAAGCCAGACAATGTCATGGGTCAGGGCCGCTACCTGCGCAGCACTCAAGCTGACACCGACCGCCAGATTCAGCTGTTGCTTGCTCTGGATGGCGTTGTCCATCAGGTACTTGAACAGCTTTTCGTCGGTGTTCATGCCGGCGAGGAAGTGTTGACCCGTGCGTGCTACCACGGCTTGCTGGATAAGTTTTTGTTCATAAAAACCATCACCCAGACGCTTCCAACTGTCATCGGGGTTGTAGCCCAGTTTGGACAGCAAGTAGTCCGAACTCATGAACTGTTTGAGGTCAGTCAGAGCCGGGTTGGTTTCAATCAGGTATTTATTTGGATGACTACGGAACTGGCTGTCCGGAAGGGTTTGAACACGATTGACGGCCTGACTATCAGCCGCACTGGCAAGCGCCGCAACTGGTGTCAAAGTACTTCCGATATTCCCCGGATTACGATTAGGAATCTCAGGGTCTACTGCACCGGAGGCGGGAGCATCTATCTGGATAATGCTGACTTCACCGGCCACACTCTCCACCGGCTGCGCAGCGGTGTTCAAGCCAGTAGTGGCCGCCAACAACCGGGAGGCGCTCAGAGCACTAATATCGGCGCCTTTGCTGAGAGGTAAGTCTTTTTCGCGTTGCTCAACACTAATTTCTGAAGCCCCCATCACCCAACTCTGCGGTGCATTCGAGCTGGCTTGGGATGCACCTTGCCCACTCAGGCGGAACAGTCCGTTTTGACCTTCTGGCAAGCTGAACCCAGGCAGAGCCAGCGGATTTACTTGTTGTTGCGCCAAGTCAGCAGGCAATTGAGCATTTAAGTAAATAACAGTCGCGCTGGTGGCATTGCCCACCTGTGTATCGACAACCCCTTTGGCCGTGCCCACAAACTCCGTATGGGCTTGCAGGCTGCTGTTATTGATAGTGGTTTTGGCGTTTATATCGATCGTTTGCCCCGCCTGAATGATCGACGGCACGCTGCCACCGCCATCCGTGAAGACTTTAACGTCACTTTTCAGGCTGCCCGCGAGTATCTGTGCAGGCACGGCGACTTCGGCACCAATCCCAAACTGCGAATTGGGGCGAGTGGTCGCCTGTCTATCAAAATCATTCAGCTCAAACTTTGTACCGCCTTTGTCGATCTCGTGGCGCATTCCACCGTAGGAATATAAGTTACGAGAGTTTCTTCTTGCATACGTCTCCAGCGGCCCCTCGCCTCGCTCGCTTACCAAGTGGTCAATGTTGCGAACGCCGTCAAATACACGGGACCGTGTAAAACTACCCGACTGCAACGCTAAGTTTTCGAAGGTATCAACGTTTAGCGTAATATTTTTGCCTGCAGAAATGAGCGAAGCCGTATTTGTAAATCGTCCTACATTTGCCCCCAAGCTCCCCGCCACAGAAACCGTAGCTCGCTCTCCCGTGATCGACGATTGGGACTCATAACGCTCATCGACGTAAAAGGTGCCAGAAAGTCTGAATCGGATATCACCCGACAAAAATTTTTCTGCCCCCAAGATCCCGTCAGTTTTGTTGTTAAAACTGTTGGCAGACAATGAGAAGTCACCATCAACGTTAATCGATGACGCTAGATTATTAACTTCATTCGCGCGCCCACCGCTTACCCCGGCAATGTCCAAATCACCGAAGCTATACACAGCGCCTTTTTTTTGGTTGGTGAAGTCGTTAACCAGCAGATCCATATCACGGCCGCTGAATATCAATCCACCTTCATTGCCAAGCGTCGACGCCTTGATCGTCAAGTTCTGAGCGGCGCCCAGGGTGCCGAAGTTGCTCAAGGTATTGACCTTGACGGTCATTACCTCATTGGACGTCACCCGCCCGTAGTTGGTGAGCTGCCCCACATCAATCGACGTAATACCACCACCTGCCAAGCGCCCGGTACTGGCCAGATTTACCTGCGCCGCACTTAACCCAAAAATGCCCTGGCTGGTGGTTCGGCCACCGCCGCTATAGGTCCCGTCCAACGTCACGCTGAGGCTACCATCGCTGGCAATCAACCCCTCGTTGGACCAGTTGATACCTTTGCCCACCAAACTATCGGAAGCCAGCAACTGCCCTTCTGCCGTTTGGTTAAGAGTCTTGACGTTAACGGTCAACCGCCCCGCCTGGATCACACTGCTGTTGGTCCACTCGTCAGCGGTCAACGTCAAGCCCCCACGGGTGATGAGGTTACCCCCAGCACCAGTCAGGTTGGCCATGCTAATGTCGAATGTGCCAGTACCAACGTGCAGTACGCTGCCGCCAGTATTCTGAAGAGTGCCGTTGAGCGTCAGGTCCGTGTTGGCAGTTTCCAGTCTGCCGTTGCGGTTATCAAACACACTCCCAATTTGAAAATCGGTCTTACCGCTCTTGCCCAAAGCCCGCAGTTGCCCGCCCTGGTTATCCACGCTATCCGCCTCGACCTTCAGCGTGGTGTCACTTTCAATAATGCCTTTCTGGTTGTTCAGCGCCCCGCCACTGAGTTTGAGGTCAACCTGCCCGCCTGCCACCTGGCCGCGTACATCACCGCTGTTATCAAAACTGCTGCCGATGACCTTGACCGTCCCTTTGGCGTACAGCCCGCCATCGCGGTTGTCGAAGGCGCCGGTGGTGACGTCGGTGTCGCCGGTTTGCGCGGCGATGCGGCCGCCGTTGTTGTTGAGGCTGGCACTGGTGAGGATCAGGCTTTGGGCCTGGATGATGCCGGCCTGACGGTTGTTGCTCAGGTCGAAGTCGTTGCGCAGCAAGCCACCCAGCGCCTTGGCTTGCAGAGTGCCCTTGAGGCTGGCCAGGGTGCCGCCACGGTTGTCGATGGATGTGGCCTTGATGTCGACAGCGCCGTTTTGCGCGATGACTTTGCCGCTTTGGTTGTCGAGGGCTCCGCTGATGTCGAGGTTCAGGGCGGTCTGGCTTTGGATCGAACCCTTGGCATTGTCGAGGCTGGCGGCCTTGAGTTTCAGGTCGGCGTTCTGGCTGTAGATCAACCCGTCGCCGTCGTTTTGGATGGTGCCGGTGGTGGTGGCCAGCAGCGTGCCGTTGGACGCGACGGTGCCGCGCTTACGGTTGTCCAGGCTGCCCGCGAACAGGGTCAACAAGCTTTGGCTGACCAGTTGGCCGCCCTGGTTGTTGACCTCAGTGGCGCGTTTGAGCAGCAGCGCACCGGCGCTGGCAAGTTTGCCGTCAGTGTTGGTCAGGGCGCCGAGCAGGTCGAGGGTTACGCTGCCGTTGCCGATCAGGTTGCCAGCGCTGTTGTCGAGGCTGGTGCCGATAAGGCTGAGGGCCTGTTGCGCATTGACCGTGCCGCCTGCGTTGTTGAGTGTATGCACGTTCAGATCGAGGGCCGCGCCGCTGTCGATCAATCCACCTTGGGTATTGTTGAGCACCCCGGTGACGGTCAGGGTTTGCCCGCCCGCACTGGAAAGGATGCCTTTGTCGCTGTTGTCGAGGCTGGCAGCTTTGACGGTCAGCGCTTTTTGGCTGACCAGCGCACCGGCGCCGCTGTTGAGCAGGCTGTTGCTCAGCGTTACATCGACGTTGCCAAAACGGCTGGAGACGGTGCCTTGGTTGCGGTTGTCCAAGTCCACGCCATTGATACTGACACCTTGCCAACCCGAAATCAGGCCACCTTGGTTGGTCAGCTTGGTGCCGTCCAGAGTGAGCACAGTGTTGCTGATCAGTTTGCCTGCGCTGTTATCCAGCGTGCCGCCATTGAGGGTAAGGCTTTGCGCGGTGGAAATCTCACCACTCTGGTTGCTCAGGTCGCGCAGGCGTTTGATGGTCAGTTGACCTTCGGTGGTGATCAGGCCCTTGGTGTTGTTCAGGTCACCGCCGCCCAGGTCGATGGCTATCGACTTGCCCAACACAGAACCGCCCTGGTTATTCACACCTGCGCTGTTGAGGGTTAGAGCATTAGCCGCGTTGATCAACCCCTTATCCTGGTTGGTGAGCTGGCCGTCGACATTAAGCAACGTGTCGCCACGGCTGGTCAGGGTGCCACCGCTGTTGTCCAGGGTGGCGGCGCGGCCGTCGACGGACTGGGCGGCAATCAGGCCTTTAAGGTTATTCAGGGCCTGGGTGATGCGCAGGGTCAGGGCCTGGTAGCTGAGCAATTTACCGCTGCTGTTATCCAGGCTGTCGGCGGTCAGTGTGAAGGCTTGGGCACTGGAGATTTCACCGCCCTGGTTGTTCACGCCCTTGAGGTTTTTCAACATCAACAGTGGGCCGTTGATCAGGCCGCCCTGGTTATTCAACTGACCGTTTTTCAGGTCCAGTGCGACAGACGTGTTGCTGAACAGCTTCCCGCCTTGTTGATCCAGGCCGGTGACATTGGCAGTCAGCGCTTTTTCGCTGGTCAGGCGGCCACCGTCGTGGTTGGTCAATTGCCCTGCGGTGATATTCAGCGTGTCGCGGGTGCTGACGTTGCCGGAGTGGCTGTTGTCGAATGCGCCGGTGGTGATGACCAACGCACTTTTGCTGCTCAACGTACCTTTCTGGCTGTTGTCCAGGCTGGTGCTGTTCAGGGTCAGGCCTGCGTCGGTGACCATCTCACCGCCCTGGTTATCGACGGCGCCGTGGGCGGTGACGTCCAATGCCCCAGCACCGGACAGCTTGCCTTTGCGGTTGTTCAGGCTCCCAGCCTCGACGGTCAACAGACCTTCACTGCTCAACCGCCCTTGGTTGTTATTCAGCTCGCCGCTGAGTTCAAGGCCAAGGTCTGTTTGGCTGGTAAGACTACCGCCACTGTTGTCCAGCGTGGCGCCTTCCAGGGTCACACCATTCTGGCCGCTGAGTTGGCCCTTGTTACGGTTGAGTACGTCATCGACGTTCAGCGTCAAGTCGGTCGCGGCGAGCACCATGCCGCCGTCACTGTTATCCAAACCTTGACCGGTTATCTGAACAGCGGCCTTGCTGGAGATCTCGCCGCCCCGGTTGTCCACCTTGGTCATTTTGACGTCGGTCTTTTGGGTGGCGCTCACGTAGCCTTTTCGTTGGTTATCCAGCGTCTGGCCGTCAAGGGATAACGCGCCTTGTGCGATCAACTTACCGTTCTGGTTGGTGATATTGGTGATGTCTGCGGTGAGGTCGCCTTTGCTGGAAATCTCCCCGTCATTGTTCTCCAGGCTGGCCGCCGTCAGCTTCATGCCCGCGTCGCTTACTATCGTGCCCTCTTGGTTCTTGAGTACTCCATCGACGGTGATCGTCAACTGGCCCCGGCTACTCATCATGCCTTCACTGTTATCCAGGCTGGCGCCATTAATCTGCAACGCCGCAGCGGAAATTTTGCCTTTGATGTTGCTAATGGCCTGGTCGATGCGCAGGGTCAATGCCTGGTTGCTGATGAGCTTGCCGTTGCTGTTGTCCAGGCTTTTGCTGGCCAGGGTGAACGCCTGGGTACTGGAAATCTCGCCGTTCTGGTTGTTAACCCCGTTGAGGTTTTTCAGCACCAACAAAGGAGCATTGATCATGCCTTGCAGGTTATTCAGTTGGCCGTTGTTCAGGTCCAGGCTCAGTGACGTCACACTGGTAAGCTTCCCGCCCTGCTGGTCAAAACCGGTGACACTGGCGGTCAGTGCGTTGTCGCTGACGATGCGGCTATTCGCACCGTTGCTGACCTGGCCAGCGGTCAGAGTCAGCGTGTCCTTGCTGATCAGGCTACCGGCCTCGGTATTGTTGAAAGCGCCGGTGGTCACTTTGACCGCGCCCTTGGCGCTGAGTGTGCCGCTGCGGTTCTCCAGACTGGCACTGTTGAGGGTCAACCCTTTATCGGTGGTCACTGCCCCATTGTGATTAGTCAGCGCACCCGTGGCGCTCAGTGCAACAGCTCCGGTACTCGATACTTTGCCTGACGTATTATTTAGTCCGCCGGTTGTGGCGGTGATGCCGCTTTCGCTGGTGAGCCAACCACTGGTGTTATCCACGTCACCGCTATGGGTCAGGGTCAGACCTTGTACACCGGATACCTTACCGCCACTGTTGTCCAGACTCTTACCTTGCAGGGTCACCTTGCCGTTACCGAACAACAGGCCTTCGCTCTGGTTGATGACTTTCGCCACCTTGAGGCCCAAGTCAGTGCCAGCCAGCAGCTTGCCCTTACGGCTGTTATTCAGGTAAGTGCCCGCCAGGTTGACGTCTATGGCGCTGGAGATTGCCCCGGCCTGGTTATTGATGTCATCGACGGTCAGCGTCAGCGCTTTTGTCGCACCTATCGTGCCACCGTTACTGTTATCCAGTGTGCTGCCACTCAGCATCATGGTGCCTGACGCAACCAGCTCGCCCTTTTGCTGATTGAAATGGGTGACATTGGCGATCAGATCGCCTTTGCTGGAGATACGCCCTCCGGCGTTTTCTACTGTCGTCGCGTCCAGGCGCACCGGCCCGGCGGCGCTGAGCAAGCCGCCCTGATTATTCAGGGTCGTGCCCTGGTAACGGACCGCCGCCTGCCCGACCAGCAGGCCTTTGCTCTGGTTGTTCAAGCTGGCGACGTTGAGTTGCATGTCCTTGTCAGCGCTGACATTGCCGCCTCGGTTGTCCAGGCTGGCGGTGGTCAGGGTCAGCAAGTCTTCGCCGCTCAAGCTACCGCCCCGGTTATCGAGGCTGCCCGCCTGCACATCCATCTTGGCTTTGACGCTAAGCAAGCCGCTGCTCTGGTTATCCAGCAGGCCCGCGATACGCGTGGTAAGGCTGGTGTCACTGATCACTTTGCCGGTGTGGCTGTTATCCAGACTGGCGGCGCTGATCGATGCCGCTTGACCGCTACGGAGCACGCCTTGGCGGTTGTTCAGCGCACCGCTTACATCGACCGTCAACCCAGTATCGCCCGTGACCTTGCCACCTTTGTTATCCAAGCTGGCTGCATGCAGTTCAGTGGCATGGGCGCTGGCCACTTCGCCTGTTGTGTTAGTCAACGCCCCATCCAGCCGCAGGATCAAACCCTGCTCACTGAGCAGTTTGCCGTCGCTGTTGTTCACATTCTTTGCGGTGACGGAGAAGCCCTGAGTGCTGGAAATTTCACCGCCCTGATTATCGACGTCGGCCAGGTTGTTCAAGACCAAGGTCGGGCCACGAACCAAACCTGTCTGGTTGTTCAACTGGCCCTTGTTTACGTCCAGGGTCAGCGATGTGGTACTGGTCAAGTGTCCGGTATTGTTGTTCAGGCCAGCAACGTTAGCAGTCAGGGCCTGATTACTGGTAATGCGCCCTGCGGCACTGTTATCCACGGCCTTTGCGGTGAGGTGCAATGTATCCAGGCTGGTGAGTTTGCCGCTCTGGTTATTGATGTCGCCGCTAGCAGTGATGCGCAGGCCCTGATTGGCGGTCACTAAGCCTGCGACGTTGTCCAGCGTGGCGATATTCAGCGTAGCGGCGCCCAGGCTGGACACCTCGCCACTGCGGTTGCGCAACTGGCCGACAGTGGCGATCAGCGGCCCGTTACTGTTGACCAGCCCACCTTGGGCGTTGAGCAATTGGCTGGCGTTCAGCTCAAGTCTGCCCGTGCTCAACACTCGGCCCTTGTTCTGGTTGTCCAGAGTGCCGGCGCTGACATTGGCGGCCTGTTTGGCGCTCAAGGTTCCGCCCTGATTGTTCAGGGTTTGTGTGGCGGTGACGGTCAGGTTACGGCTGGCGACCACGCTGCCGCCGTTGCTGTTGTTGACGACTTGTGCGCTCAGGCTCAGATCACCGATGGCGTTGCGAATGAGGTCCGGATTAACGCCGGACTCGATAATACCGCTGTTGGTCAGTTGGCCGCCGCTGGACAGCGTGATGCGGTCGCGAGCACTGAGTTTGTCTTGATTGTTCAAGTCACCGACGCTTTGCACATCCAGTGTCGTGCCAGAATGTAAATGCCCCTGCGTCTGCACGCTGGCAGCCTTGATGTTGATCGCGCCATTTTCGGTTTTGGCTTGCGCCATCTTCAACTGACCCTTGGCATCGAGCTGAATATCCCCCGCACTGGCCATCAACGCCCCGTCGAGCTTCACCCCAACCCCGGCCTCGGTCCCGACCAGTTTGATCGCTCCGGCATACATCCCACCCAACGCCGTCGAGTCAATCGCCAGCTCCGGCTTGGCACTGCCGTCATTGGCCCGTGCGGTTGCACTCAAGGTCTGCGCATTAACATCATTACGCCCAGCAACCACACTCAAATTGCGCGCATTGATCTGCGCATTGATCTTGGCCGAGCGGGTGATGATTTCGAAGTGGTCAACGTTGCCGGCATCCAGGCCCTGGCCGTCGACGGTCACCGCACCGCCATCGACCTGGTAGCGGTCCAGACGGCCGTTATCGAGGATGGGTTTGCCAGTGGTCAGGGTAACGTTGGGAGTGTTGATGAAGCCGCAGCCGTTGCAACTGATGCCGTAGGGGTTGGCAACGATGACCCTGGCCGACTGCCCCGCCACTTCGGTGTAGCCGCGCAGTTGGCTGGGGCTGCCGCCGTTGACTTCGTTGAGGATGATATTGGCGGCGCGGCCCTGCAGGTTCGGGTTGCCAAGAATGAGGCCGCCCAGTTGCGTGGATTGAGTGCGTTCGGTGGTGTTGTTGAGGATCACGCCGTTGGTGCCGACGTTGTAGTCCTTGAATTGGTTGTGGGACAGCCCACTGCCATTGGGAGTGGCGATGTTCACCACGGGTACGCCATTGCCCGCCACACCCACGGTAGTGCCGGGCGCGCTGACCACGATGCCTTCGGCCTGGGCCAGCAGCGGCTGCCAAAACAGTGCGTTGGCCAGGATCAGCGCCACGCCGCGTTTGGGCAGGCCGAGGAACGCGTCACGGCTTTTCAGCTCGGCGGAAGGCTGGCGGGCCTGAAAGGCAAAGTGGCGAACATCCATTTCAAGTTCTCGTTGCAACTGGGCGTTGAATTACAGGAAAAAATCCATGCGCAAGTAGACCGGTGCTTCACGCTCAAGCAGCGCGGCCGGTCGTTCCAGCGAGTGGGCAAAGGTCACGCTGGTGCTCACGTGTTTGCCGCGGGCGAAGAGCTCAAGCGAGTTGCTCGAGACTCGGCCATGCTCTTCGCGGTTGTAGCGACCGCTACGGATCACGCCTTGGTCATAGCCGACGCTGGCGCCGTATTCACCGAACACCGGGCGCAGCCAACCGAGCGTCACCGGGCGACTCCAGCGCAGGTCATTGCGCCAATAGCCGCCGCTGTCACCATAGAGTTGCTGGTCCTTGAAACCGCGCACCGACGAGGAGCCCCCGAGGCTCAAACGCTGAGGGCTGAACAGCACATCTTCACTGCGCTGGCCGGTGGCCAGGCTGGTGAAACTGAACGACTCACCCCACAGCTTGAACGGCTGCAGGTAGCTGACGGTGGCGGTGTATTTGCGGTACTCCGGGGTGGGGGTGAGATTGCCTTGCGGGTCGCGCTGTTGATCGTTGCTCTGGGCATCGAAGGCACCGATGCCGTTTTGCATACCGATATCGAAGTTGACGAACGCACTGCCGATACGTCGGCCGTGGTTAATACCCAGCTGCAGTTCACTGAGGCGATTACTGCTCTGTCTGATACGGCTGCTTTCGATGTAGTTATTGGTGCGCAGGTGGGACAGGCCGACGTTGACCGACGTCTTGCTCACGGCATCGCGGTGGATCACCCGCTCAGCGCGCAGTTGGTGGTTTTCACTGTCACCCGTTTGCTTGAAATTAAAGCCGTCGCCCTGGGCTACAGAGCGGTAGTCGCTCTGGTTGTAGCTGTAGCTGAAGTTCCACCAGCCCCAGGGCACGTTGTAGTACAGCATCGCGTTCTTGGAGGTTTTCTGGTGGTCGCTGATGGCGTCATGGCCGCCGCGCAGAATCAGCTGATCGGCCAGGCCCAGCGGGCTGTCCCATTCAAAGCCGGTGCCCCACTGCTGTTCGCCAGTGCTTTTCTGGCCATCGTTGTTACGCGACAGGCTGGCACGCCAGGGCTTTTGCGAATTATTTTTCACCGACACAGAGCTGCCGCCCACGGCGTCGCCTGGGGTCAGTTCCATTTGCGCCTGGTTGGATGGCAAACGGTTGAGTTGGTCGACGGCCTGTTCGATTTCCCGCAGGTTCAATATCTCGCCGCTTTTGCCGGGGAAGGCCATGGCCAGCTCGCGCTCTGACAACTTGCTGTTGTCGGCACCCTTCACACCCTCGAGCTTGCCTTCCACCACCAGCACTTGCAGACGCCCCTTGGACATATCCTGTTGCGGCAAGTAAGCGCGGCTGGTGACCAGGCCTTCGTCGATGTAGTAGTTGGTGATGTCCTTGAGCAGCATGTTGAGCTGCGATACGCCCAGGCATTGATCGACGTACCGTTTTAGCAGACGCTCGCGGTCAGCCACAGGCAGGTGATCGGCCCCCTGGAGTTCAATGGTTTGGATCCGGAAGCAACGGCTGTCCACCGGGGCCGTCGGCGCTTGCGGCCTGGCTTCTTTACCGGGCAACTCCTTGAGCTGTTCAATACGCCGCTGCTGCTCTTCGAGGAGACGGTTTTGCCGGTCGCGGATCAGGTCCTGATCGCCAGGCGCAGCAATAGAAGCAGCCATAGCAGAGCTCAATAAACCCAGCGACCCCAGCAATACAATTGAAAAAGACCTCACTCCGAGGTGAAATACCAGCATGCCGATTCCATCCATGCGTGTTTCGCTGGATTAGCCAAACTATTGATCGGAGTGGATACACCCCTAGCCAATGACGAGCCAGGGGGTCGCCGCAGAAGGGGCGAATTCTTGTAGCTGCCTACTTAAACATCTGTAGGAATTTTCCTAAAATAGTGCAGGAGCTTGCTCGCAAGAAAAATCTTGTCTCCCAATTGGACCGCAGATGAACCACACGACAAGCTGATGGCGCAGATGCTACGAGTTAATGACCGGAAATCCGTTCGCTGACCAACCTTACGCGCCAAAGTGCTTTTGCCAGACCCAGGTTCACCAACAATCATCACCCGTTGCATCGAAGCTCCTTCTCACTACGCAAGCTGCATTTTTTGGGGTAGCGAGTTACGTCAATATCTAACCCATAGCTGACACGCAGGTGTTCACAAGCCGTTTCTCTACAGTGCCAGGTAGAACGCTACAAGATCTTCGTGGGTCGACGGGGACAATGTTTCGTCCGCTTGGCAACGAAGAATCGATGAACACAAACCACACTGGATGACGATAACGTCCCGCTCCTGCTCACTACGATTGGGTGAGCCACCCTGCAGAGTTGCGGAGTGCAGTGCCAGGCAAGCGCCGGCGTCACATCAGGATAAAGCGCGGTTTCGATAGATGTGTCGGTTTGAATGCTTCGTCTCACAGGACAGAATGTCGTCCCTTCGATAGCAGTAGCGTTCGCCGTTCGCTTACGTTTGATTTTCTATAAAACGTACGCGATTCAAGAAGCACTACCGAGGGTGACCGATTCACTGAGGTAGATCACACCGCCCAGAATCGCCATACCGATCTGCAGCACCGAGCCGATACCCTACCACTTGGGTACCGTCAACGGCAGTTGAGCCGCGCGCTGATAAGGCGAACTCAGCCTCTGCCGGGTAGCGCCATCGATCAGCTCCCTATGCAGCCAATCAGCAATTTGGTCGAGTATCAATCGCCGGGGCGAGTTACTCATGCGGTCAGCCCTGCCTGGGAGATAAAGGGCGAACCGCATTACGATCCGCGCCAGATGTTCAGCGAGTCCACACGCATACCATTCTATTGGTTTATACCGAATGCACGGTATAACGCACCGCATAACCCTCCAACCGCTGCTTCAGTTGCTCGTGCTGCGAAGTGCTAAGGTTGGGTATGCGGATATCCACGTGCTGACCATAGCGCTCATCACTACGCGCATCGACCTGGCCGCCACGGGTGACCTGCCCGACTTCCTCTTCGAACACCCGGCGAATCGCATCCAGACGCAATGCTGGTTTGAAGGTCTTGCCCACGGCAGTCAATGGAATGTACTCGACTAACCAGATGTTTTTCGGCAACGCTGCTCGCTCATGGACATGCTGTTGCGCATGCTCCATTAATTCGGCCTCAGTCGCGTGCTCGCCGGCTTTGAGCTGCACATACACCACCGGCAATTCACCGGCCTTGATATCGGGCTTGCCCACTGCCGCCGCGAGAGCGACCGCAGGGTGACGATGCAGCGCTTCCTCAATCATCTGCGGATCAATATTGTGACCACCGCGGATGATCAGGTCTTTGCTGCGGCCAGTCAGCCAGATATAGCCATCGGCGTCAATGCGCCCCAGGTCGCCGGTATTGAACCAGTCTCCATCTACCCAGATGCCAATGTTCTTATCTGCCTGCAGATAGCCGTTGAACACCGTCGGGCCACGCAGGCACAGATTGCCCGGCTCGTCCATGGCGGCGTCACGCAGGTAGTTTCCATCACTATCGAGCACCACGATCTTGACCTGGCAATATGGCAAGCGCAGGCCGATGGAGCCCGGTAGCCGCTCGCCCTCGTAGGGGTTGCAGGCGGTGGCGCACGTGCCTTCGGTCAGCCCATACCCTTCGATGATGCGCAACCCCGTGCGGGATTCGAATTGGCGGATGAGCTCCACCGACATCGGTGCCGCGCCGCAGAGTGCAAAACGCAGGCTCGAAATATCATTTCCATCGGTGGGGACCTGCAGCAGCGCCGAGTAAATGGTAGGCACACCACTGAAGCTACTGACCCGGTAACGCTCCACCAGCTTCCAGAAATCCTTGAGCAGGGTCGGGTTGCGATACCCCTGAGGGCCAGCAAGCAAGACCTGTGCGCCCTGGTGAAAGGCAGCAAGCCCCGAAACCATCACGCCATTGACGTGAAACAGCGGTAAGCCGCACAGCAGCACATCATCCGGCACATAGCGGCCGTGCAACCCAATGATCTCGGCCATCGCCACCTCGTTGAAGTGGGTATGGGGCGCCAGTTTCGGGGTGCCGGTCGTTCCTCCAGTGTGGAAATAGGAGGCGATGTCGCCAGGCTGAATGACACGTCCACTCTCCAAATGGTCAGCCGGGGCAGTGGCGAGAAGTTCGTCGAAGTCCAATACACCTTCAGGCATAGGGGGCCGTTTGGCCTTCACAACACTGCGCTGCGGTTCTGGCATAAGATTGGCCAGATCGACCGTCACGATGGTCGGAAGCTGTGGCAGAAAATCGGCCAATGCAGCCACCTTTTGCCATAAATCTGTACCAGGAAAGGGCCCTAACGTGACCAGCACCGAGGTGTTGGAGGCGCGAATCAGTTCTGCAATGTGCTGTGGTTCCAACAGCGGATTGATGGCGTTCACAATTCCAGCCGCCTCGCCGCCCCAGATCACAAAATGGGTCTGCGGCAAGTTAGGCAGCAGAAAGGAGACAGCCTCCCCCGGACCCAGGCCGAGACGATGCAAGGCATTCGCGGTTTGCGTGACCTTGGCGAACAGTTCGGCGTAACTGATACGCCAAGGCTGATCCTCGACGCTGCCAGTCGCCAGGAAACACAACGCTGGCAGGTCGCCGAAGCGCTCCGCCGAACGCTGCAGCAATGTATAGGTGCTGGTGGGTAGATCACGCTGGGCCAGTGGATATTGTTGTTCAAACGCTTCGATGTCGCCCAGCCGGGCGAGGGAAACAGGTACACGCATGTTCTTGGGCCTTTGGATGGACGACGATTTCGGTTTCTGACTATAGCCGTCTGCGGATGGGTTGTGGGAAACGCCTGTTCGTAGGCTCGACACAGCCGAAGTCCCTGGTCATCGGTAAATCTTGCACCAACGACCTGCAGTCCGATGGGTAGGCCTTCATCTGAAAACCCACAAGGCAACTACGCAGCCGGTTGTTGTGTCAGTTTGAGAATTCACGTTCATACACTGCCGACCTCACAACTCCCAAATGGATTTTTATTTCCGATAATTTCCGTCCGCTGCGACGATTAACAACCCTCAAGACAATATCGAACGTAAAAATCGGCCCCTCAGGGAGAGTAGCGCCCCCTTATTCTCTGTATGCATGCCCCGCTCTTTTCGTAGCAACCTCGACGTGGCGTGCAATAGGCTACCAGGAGCATCAGTAATACGGCGTCAACGGCTGCAGCCTTAATCGTGATCTCGTGCATCGCTTCGCATCTGGTTTGCGATGCAGTATTCCAATATCGAATTTCCGCGTTAGCGAAAACTGGATAGTCGCGAGGCGAAAAATGGATAGTGCTGGGCACCTTGAGGCCACATGATTAATGCTGAGTGGCCGTTGGCCAAATAAGAAAATTTCGGGTGCTTAACAACAGAATCGGAAGAAACACACTTTTATTACGTGGGCGTGTACACCAGACGAGCCAACCCCTTGAACCTCAAATAACACCAGTTAAATCGGTGACCGTCATGAATACAACCAACGCCTGCGTACGCTCACCTGTCCCAACTATTGGTCTCTGTTTCATCGTCGCCCTGTTTGAAGGCTTGGATGTTCAGTCCGCCGGAATTGCCGGGCCTGCCATCGCCGCGCACTTTGGACTTTCACCTAGCATGATGGGGGCTGTGTTCAGTGCAAGTATCATTGGTCTGCTACCCGGTGCCCTGGTCGGCGGTTGGCTGGCGGACCGATTGGGACGCAAGCGTGTACTCATTGTTGCAGTGATAATTTTTGGAATGTTCTCCCTGGCCACTGCAATGGCCTGGAGTTTCGAAAGCCTGCTAATGATGCGTTTCCTGACGGGGGTGGGATTGGGGGCCGCGATGCCAAACCTGATTGCCTTGGCATCGGAAGCGGTTGAGCAACGATCCCATGGTCAGGCCGTAAGCATCATGTATTGCGGTTTACCATTAGGCGGCGCCATAGCGGTACTAATCAGTAACGCAGATCTGGAGGACAGCTGGAAGGCTGTGTTCTATGTCGGCGGCGTTGGGCCGTTACTGGTCGTTCCTTTGCTTTGTCTATGGTTGCCAGAATCGGCCGTCTATCATGCCCAGAAAGAGCGAGACCACTGCGCCCGCCGCCCCTATTTGCGAGTGCTGTTCCAACAGGGGGCCGCCCGGTCGACGTTACTGTTATGGGTCAGTTATTTTTTCACATTGATGGTGCTTTACCTTCTCCAGAACTGGTTGCCATCCTTGATGATGAGCCAAGGCCTGGTTCGCTCTGACGCGGGTACTGTACAGGTCGCCCTCAATCTGGGGGGCGCGATAGGATCGCTGTTGATGGGACTGCTGATGGACCGTTGGCGTGTCACGGCACTGATAGTAAGCATGTACCTTGGTACGGTAGCGGCACTGGCGGGACTTGGATTTTCAAGTCAGTTCTACAGCATGGTGATTGCCGCGTTTGCGGCCGGATTCTTTTCCATCGGAAGTCAGCTGGTGTTGTACGCGCTTGCTCCGCGGTTCTACCCCACGGGCATTCGTGGTACAGGTGTAGGATCGGCCCTCGCCGTTGGCCGACTGGGTTCTATGAGCGGGCCTCTGGTCGCAGGGCAAATGCTTGCAGCTGGCAGCGGTGGTGCGATGGTATTGATGGCCGCGACGCCAGGGATCGTAGTCGCTGCTGCTGCAATGCTATTCCTCGTCGCGGGGCAACATCGAAAGTGGCGCTAGGGAAAGATGCGTTTGCGTGTGGGCTCTAAGCTTGCGCTGTTCAGTGAACAGAAGTACCGGCAACCATCGCAACGCAACGGATGGCAGGTTCCAAAAACCGTTATAAATCTTCTTATCATCAACAGTACGCTGCATCCGTGTAATTCGCAGTTTTCGCGCTGGGGTTGAAGACATCTTCACAGCGGTTCTGCATGGGTGAAGACGACTTCGCGATAACGGGTACTTCTGGGAAATTTCCTACATTTTCTGTTCACCCCCCCTGTTAGGTTTCCAGGTGGATAGACGCAGGCCAACAGAGTTAACGTGGGCTCAAGAGAGTAGAGTATGACTTGCTTTCCATTGATATTAGTACACATAGAATTCCGCGCATATTGCGTGAGATCAGAACTTAAATGGGGTCGAACCAGAAGAATATAGGTTCTGCTACTGCGCATGAAGTTTTAGTCGTACAGCCTAGCCTTACAGTTTCCGGGTGATTAACAAGTAAATCCAGCAGCAGGGACGTTACAGAGCGTAGTAAGCGATGCGGCAGATAAGCCAATTGAAATTTCGAATATCAAAAGCCGTTTCCTACTTCTGCCGTCACTGTTGCCGCTGGGCCTTATCCGACTAATGAGCAATAAGTATATTAGTTTTAACCTGCTGATAGTGTCGACTTTACGCTCTCTGCCTTGGATTTTTGGTGGGGATTGTGTACAGCAAAATACAAGAGTTTCAGCACTCCAATGCTGCAGGCACGGATTAGCAGAAGCTTCACTTAATAACAACAATAATAAGGCTGCCCCATGGAACGACATTTCCGCGTCACTGCCAAGTGCCTGCTATTCCCCCTTGCACAAATAGGCCTTCCCGTGTCCGCGCAGGCTGGTTTCTTCGAAGACGGCAAGGCCAACGTTGAGCTGCGCAATTTTTACATCAATCGCGACTTCAGCCAGACCAACACCTCCCAGTCCAAGCACGAAGAGTGGGCCCAAGGATTTTTGCTGCGCTACGCGTCAGGATTTACCACGGGCTCTGTCGGTTTTGGGCTGGATGCAATTGCTCTGGCCGGTTTGAAGCTCGACTCCAGCCTGGGGCGTGCCGGCTCCGGGTTATTGCCTCGTCAGCGAGATGGCCGCTCAGTCGATGAGAGTGGCTCCCTTGGCTTGACTGCAAAGGTGCGGGCGTCCAAGAGCCTTCTCAGAATCGGTACGCTGCACCCGCGGTTGCCGGTAGCACATTTCAATGACACGCGCTTACTGCCGCAGACCTTCGAGGGCGTGCATTTGAACTCCCAGGAGCTCGCTAGCCTGATCTTCGATGCAGGTCAGATCCGCCAGGTGACCCAGCGTGACTCGACCGACCGTGAAGACCTGAGGCCGGCAGTGGCCAGTGCCAAGGCCATCCGTGTGTCCAAGGGCGCCACCACTGACAAGTTCAACTTCGCCGGTGTGGGTTACAAGTGGAGCCCCCAGCTAAGTGCCAATTACTTCTACGGTGAACTCGACCGTTTTTATCGTCAGCACAGTTTCAGCCTGTTGCATCTACTGCCGCTGGGGGATGGGCAGTCGCTCAAAAGTGACCTGCGCTATGCAAGCTCCACCAACCAGGGCGACAGCAACATCGACAACACGGCCCTGGGGGCGATGCTCACTTATAGCCTGGGCGGTCATGCCTTTGGTCTGGGTTTCCAGAAGATGAGTGGTGACACCGGCTATGCCTATATTCACGGCTCAAATGCCTTCCTGCCCAACTTTGTTGCCAATAACGATTTTGCCAATCGGGACGAGCAGTCCTGGCAGGTTCGCTATGACTTCAACTTCGCGGCCGCCGGTATTCCGGGCCTGACCTTCATGACCCGCTACATCTATGGCAGCGAGATTGAGTTGGGTGCTGGCAGGCCGATCGGTTCGGAGTGGGAGCGGGATATGGATATCACCTACGTATTCCAGAGCGGCGTATTAAAAAACCTGGGATTGATGTGGCGTAACTCTTCCCTGCGCACGAATCATTTTGGCAGTGATCTGGACGATAACCGCCTGATCATCAGTTACACCTTGCCACTCCTGTAATCAAGTCGATCACTGCCTTTGCGGGCGGGGCTATAACAACAATGAGGTCTTAGCGGTATGAAGAACACACTTTATCCATCACGTATACGCGCTTGGTTCACCGTCAGTGTGCTGATGCTGGCCTATGTTTTATCGTTCGTGGACCGGCAGATTCTCAACCTGTTGGTGGGGCCCATTCGTCAAGACATGGACATCAGCGACACTCAGATGAGCCTGCTGATGGGGCTGTCGTTTGCAATCTTCTATGCGTTCTGCGGCATTCCCCTGGGGCGGATTGCCGACAGCAAGAGCCGGCGCAATTTGCTGATGTGCGGGATTCTGGTGTGGAGTGGCATGACTGCTGCCTGCGGGATGGCCAAGGGTTACTGGCAGTTCCTGCTTTGCCGTATCGGTGTGGCGGCAGGCGAGGCTTCGTTGGCGCCCTGTGCTTACTCGATGATTTCCGACAGCTTTACGCCCGAGCGGCGCGGCACGGCCTTCAGCGTGTACTCGACGGCGATTTACCTGGGGTCGGGTGTGGCGTTACTGCTCGGTGGTGTCGCGGTGCATTTCGCAACCAGCCAGGGCGATATGACGCTGCCGCTGATTGGCACAGTGCGCCCGTGGCAGATGGTGTTTTTGATCCTCGGCGCGGTAGGCGTGGTGTTCTCCCTGTGCTTGCTGTTAATACGCGAGCCGGTGCGCCAAGGCGTCGGCGCAGGGCTGCAATTGCCGTTCTCGGAGTTTGTCGACTACCTGCGTAAAAACCGTCGCACCATGCTTTGCCACAATCTTGGTTTTGCCTGCCTGGCCTTTACGGCCTACGGCAGCAGCGCCTGGATCCCGACCTTTTTGGTGCGCTCGTTTGATATGAGCGTGCCGCAAGTCGGGGTGATCTACGGCAGTATGCTGGCGATCTGCGGCTCTTTCGGCCTGCTGGTAGGTGGGCGCTTATGTGACTGGTTGATCAAGCGTGGTCGCCGGGACGCGCCACTGCGTATCGCGATTCTTTCAGCACTGCTGACCTTGCCGTCGAACCTGGGCTATCTGGTTGACGACAAGAACCTGGCCCTGGTGCTGATGGCGTTTCAGGTCTTGACCGTAAGCATGCCGTTCGGCGTCGGCCCCTTGGCTGTCCAGGAAATCGTGCCCAGTCCGATGCGCGGGCAGGCATCGGCACTCTATCTGTTTGTAGTGACCCTGATCGGCCTGGGTATTGGCCCGACCGCCGTAGCCTTGGGGACTGACTACGTATTTGGCAGCGACTCGGCGCTGAGGTACTCGCTGGCTGTGGTCACGGGCATCTCCCTGGTGCTGGCGGTGGTGATTCTGATGGCCGGTCTGCGCTCTTATCGCGAGAGCCTGGAGCGCCTTAAAAGCTGGACGCCCAAGGATCCTGAGGTGGTCGTGCCTGGTCGACCGGTGCCGGCGGCTGACGCGTGAATCTTCAAGACAGTTGCCAAACCCTTGTTGCCGCTAACCGAAAATTGATCCACCGCGATTGAATGACAGCCGCACATAGCGACACGGCTTGGCCGTGTTGTGTGCCTGCATGTTTTTTGTCGTTGATGGCATGCCAGGTTCACAAAGTCGAAACTCACACTCGAAGTGGTGTGCCATATCTACAATAAAACGGAGACACTATGTACATTACTACCCTGTTTTCAAAGGCGCCCCTGGCGAGCTTAGTCGCCCTCGCCTGCCTTAGCCAAGCTGTACATGCCGAACCTGCCAGCGTGCACACGCGCAACAGTAACAGCGCAGTCCTCCAGCAACGCCCTTTCAGTAACGACAGCGATTACACTGCGGTCACTCGTGGGCTGATTGCGCCCTTCACTGACCAGGTCATGGGCGCCAACGGCAAGCCAGTCTGGAACCTGGCCAGCTACGACTTTCTCAAGCAAAAGGACAGCCCAGCCACGGTCAACCCCAGCCTCTGGCGCCTCGCCCAGCTCAACCGTCATGCTGGGCTGTTCGAAGTGGCGCCCGGCCTTTACCAGGTGCGCGGTCTTGACCTGGCCAACATGACGATCATCGAAGGCGAGGACGGGCTGATCATTATCGATCCGTTGACTGCCACCGAAACCGCCCGTGCCGCACTTGATATGTACTACCAGAACCGTTCCCGCAAGCCTGTGGTGGCAGTGATCTACAGTCATACTCATGTCGACCATTTCGGCGGTGTGCGAGGGGTGATCGACGAGGCCGAGGTCAAGGCAGGCAAGGTCAAGATATTTGCCCCCAGCGGCTTTATGGAACATGTGGTGAGCGAAAACGTCTACGCTGGCAATGCCATGGGCCGTCGTGCCCAATACCAGTTCGGCATGTATCTGCCGCGCGGCGAGCAAGGCCAGGTGGATGCCGCCATCGGTAAGGCAGTGCCCACCGGCACCGTTAGCCTGATCCCGCCCACCGATCTGATCAGCCAGCCTTACGAAACCCGACGCATTGCCGGCATGGAGGTGGAGTTCCAGCTCACCCCCGGCACCGAGGCACCGGCAGAGATGAACTTCTACCTGCCACAATTCAAGGCGCTGGGCATTGCCGAAAACGCCACACAGACCATGCATAACATTCTCACCCCGCGTGGTGCCCAAGTGCGCGACGCTAAGGTCTGGTCACAGTACCTGGACGCCAGTCTAAACCGCTACGGCGACAAAACCGAGGTGCTGTTCGGTCAGCATAATTGGCCGACCTGGGGTGGTGATGCAGTGCGCACCCTGCTCGCAGACCAGCGTGACATGTATGCCTTCCTCAATGACCGTACCCTGCATCTGCTCAACCAGGGACTGACGCCCATGGAAATCGCCCAGGACATGCAAAAGCTGCCGGGCGACTTGCAAAACAAGTGGTACACCCAGGGCTACTACGGCTCGCTCAGCCACAACTCACGTGCGGTATACCAGCGTTACATGGGCTTCTATGACGGCAACCCGGCCAATCTAAACCCATTGCCCCCGGTAGAGAGCGCACGATTGACGGTTGCGGCCATGGGCGGTGGCGAGGCGGTGCTAGACAAGGTCCGTGCTGCCCTAGAAAAAGGTGAGTACCGTTGGGCCGCACAGTTAGGCAACCAGCTGGTGTTTGCCGAGCCGCACAACACTCAGGCCCGCGCCGCTCAAGCTCAAGCCCTTGAACAGCTGGGCTACCAGAACGAGAACGCCAACTGGCGCAACATTTACCTGACCGGGGCGATGGAATTACGCAACGGGGTACCGGTTCATTCTCGCAGCTCGGTCTCGGTGGACATGGTGCGCGCCCTGAGCCCGCAGATGTTCTTCGACTTCATGGCCGTGCGTGTGGATGTCGATAAGGCGCTGGGGCACGACTTGAACCTTAACTGGCGCTTTAACGATCTGGATCAGGTCTTCAACCTGACTTTACGCAACGGTGTGCTGACCCACCGTGAAGGTATAAACCCCAAGGCCGATGCTGGCCTGAGCATGAGCAAGGTCACACTTGAGCAGATCAGCCTCAAACAGTTGGACTTCCCCACCGCCGTGGAAAAAGGCTTGATCAAGATCGAAGGCAACGGCAAGAAACTCGTGGAGTTATTGGAGAGCCTCGATACCTTCAGCCCACAATTCAATATCGTTACGCCTTGAGTACCCCTTGTTGGCAAACCGGTTCCCCTCTTGGATCAGCCTCTATCAATCCCAGTGGGAGCTGGCCTTGCCTTCGATCAAGCACCAAGCGCCGGTGCCACTTGGAGTCATCAAGTGCCGATCAGAAGGCTATAAGCAACCCCACCCTATGCTCCCGATTTGAAAATACAAAGCTATCGAGCCGATAATTGAACAGTTTTCTGTTGACGCGAATGAGGGTGCTTGAAGCAGTATCACTAACTAATCTAAAAATCGTAGCTACAAAAAAACTAACGACCATGGAGGTTGTATGCTGCTGATTCGCATCTCGAAAGCCCTGACCGTCCTTGCCATAGCGCTTTTTGCGTCACTCGTGGCTTTTAATAACATCACTGACTACAACACCAACTTCGTGTTTGTTCAGCACGTGTTCCTGATGGATACGACCTTTCCCGGAAACGGCCTCATGTACAGGGCGATCAGTACGCCTTGGGTCCATCATCTAGGTTACATCGGCATCGTCGCACTTGAGTTCAGTACAGCAGTCCTGTGCTGGATCGGGGGCATCCGGCTGTTACGCGCGCTTCGTGCCAGCAGCGCGGACTTTCGCTCAGCCAAGGCTTTTTCCATTGCCGGGCTTACACTCGGTTTTCTGACTTGGCAAGTAGCGTTCATGTCCATTGGTGGAGAATGGTTTGGCATGTGGATGTCACAGACTTGGAATGGTGTTGAGAGCGCCTTTCGTTTTTTCATCACGCAACTGGCCATACTGATTTACGTGACGCTTCCCAATGATGATTAGATGCGAATGCACGTCAGGTCATTCACCCATCCGACTGAAACACTGTTAATCAATAAGGCCCCCCATGATAAGCAGAAGAGCATTTACCTATGGCATGGGCGTCTTTTCCCTGACTTACTCCGTAGCCTCCTCCGCGCACCAGCCATTAGCACTCACGGCTGCAACGAATCTTTCAGCAAAGGAAAAAGCCAGGCATGAGAGGTTTATGAGGGTGGCGATCGAACAGGCGAAAAAAAACAAGACCTATCCCTTTGGTGCAGTGATCGTGAACGAGGAAACAGGCGAGGTAATGGCCGAAGGCGTCAATGTCAGCCCCATGAATCCGATCCATCACGGGGAGATAGTGGCTATTAACGATTTTGTTGTAAGGCATGGCCGTGAAGGCTTCAAGAAGATGACCCTGTACACGACCGGTGAGCCCTGCGCCATGTGCATGAGTGCCATCGCCTGGTGCGGTATACCCAGGGTGGTCTGGGCCAGTTCCATCGAAAAGATCAGGCAATCGGGAATTCGGCAGATCGATATTGGCGCCGTGGAAGTGGCGGAAAAGGCCAAGGAGTTTTACCGGCCCGACTCATTGATAGCCGGTATTCTTGCAAACGAATCCGATCGTTTGTTCGATCAGAGAAACAATCGCTAGGGTCAGTTTCCGTTTCACGTGGGTACTGACGCCCCCCCACTACACCGCCTGCTGGGGTTGAGGAATCGGCACTGGGCGGGTTGCTCGTACGCTCACGAATATATGAACGAACGGCCCTGCTGCGCAGGCGTGCAGCTCTCCGGCTTTGAAAACACCCAAGGTGTAGCGCTCCGAGCCGCTACCTAACTTGCTCACCGCAAGGCCCCACCTCTATACACTCGGGAAAGGCAATCGGGCAAAATAATTACAACTGAAATTGACTAAGACGATCACCGCGCCCTGATGAATATCCAGCCTGTTCGATTAGGTAACTATTCACCGTCGTATCGAAGAAGCAGTAGTAGACGATATTATTAGTATGCCCCTAGGTACCGTTGTCATGCCAACGCGTGGTGATCGGCTTAAAGTGACGAAAGGCTTCGCGGCTCGGCGGCTGCTTCAGTAAGCCTCCTGATAGATCGCCAGGGCATCGGCCTCACTGACTTCCCGAAGATTATTCACCAGCAGCCGCTGCTGTTGCATGGCATCGAGGGCTAGTTGCGCCAGGCTGCTCTCGGGTACCCCAACATCCCTTAAGCGGGTCGGCAATCCACAACGCGGACTGAGTGCAGCCAGCTCGTTGACGAACTGTTCAGTGAGGCTACTCACCTCACCGGCATGTAAACGCTCACCCAGCAGCAACGGGGCCAACTCGGCATATAAAGGCCCCGCCACTTCGGAGTTGAAGCGCAGTACATGCGGTAACACCAATGCATTGGACAACCCATGGGGAATATGAAAGTGGCTGCCTAGCGGGTAGGCGAGCGCATGTACCGCCGCCACCGGCGCATTGGCAAACGCTTGACCGGCAAGGCAGGCACCGAGCAGCATGGCTTGACGCGCGACAAGGTTGCCACCGTTATGCACCGCTTGATCCAGATGACTTGCCAGCAGTCGCAACGCCTCGCGGGCCAGCAGGCTGGACAGCGGATTTCTCTTGAGTTTGCTGGTGTAGGCCTCGATCGCATGGACCATGGCGTCGATACCGGTTGCTGCTGTGACGTGCGGCGGCAGGCCCATAGTGCAAGCCGCGTCCAAAATGGCGAGATCCGGAAGCAGCAATGTCGAAATAATGCCCATTTTGCTGTTTTCACCAGTAGTCACGATGGCGATCGGTGTGACTTCCGAACCGGTGCCTGCCGTGGTCGGGACCTGAATCAGCGACAGGCGTGGCCCCTTGGCCTGATCGATGCCGTACAACTGTGTGATCGCTTGCGTATTTTCAGGATGGGCCAGCAATGCGACCAGTTTAGCCACGTCCATTGAGCTGCCGCCGCCGAAGCCGACAACTAGGTCAGCGCCGATATAGCGGGCTTGCTCGACCGCCGCCAGCACGCAGTGTTCATGGGGATCGGCAGCCACGTCGCTGAAAATCGCCACCGCGACTTTCGCAGCGCTGAACCCCGGCAACACATCATCAAGCAAGTCGAGCCGGGCAATCCCCGGATCAGTGACGATCAAGACGCGGCGTGCACGACGCTCACGGCACAGGCTGGCGAGTCGCTGCACCGCGCCGGCTTCGCAGAGGATCTGCGCCGTGGTGACAAAGCTAAAGGAATGCATCTGGGCGACTCCTTATTATTGTGGGGGCCAATTTCTCAGAAGTTGAAGTCGCTGGCGGGTATCGACATCAGGCAGCTCGCGCCACCCAGAAGCGCGTCGCGGTGAGCACTGGCGCGGGGCAAAAGGCGCCGCCAATAAAAGTCACAGGTATGCAACTTGGATTGATAAAACGCGCTTTCAGCAACGCCTTGCGACAACGCCTGCTGGGAGCGCAATGCTGCCTGCAGCCAGAAACCGGCCAGCAGGACGTAGGCCGAGTACGCCAGGAAGTCCACCGATACCGCGCCGATTTCCTGCGGATCGCGTTGGCAGGCTTCGATGACCATGCCACCGAGCGTGCGCCACTCGGTCAAGCGATGGCTGATGTCGTTCGTCATCTCGTGCAGCGTTTTATGCGCCTGGGCGGCATCAACTATTTGTGCAAAATCATCGATCAACGCATTGAGTTCCGCGCCGTGGTCGGCCAGCAGTTTGCGGCGGATAAAGTCCAGCGCCTGAATGCCGTTGGTACCTTCGTAGAGTTGAGTGATGCGGCTGTCGCGCATCAGCTGTTCCATGCCCCACTCGCGGATATAGCCGTGACCGCCGTACAACTGCACGCCGAGGCTGGCGACTTCCTGACCGACATCGGTGAAGAATGCCTTGACGATTGGAATGAGCAGCGCCGCACGGCGCTTCGCCGCATGATGTTCTTCACCCATTGCTTGTTCGAGATCCAATTGCCGAGCGGTATACGCCGCGAGCATCCGGCAACCTTCGGTGAGAGCCTTCTGCGTCATTAGCATACGGCGCACATCGGGATGGACGATGATCGGGTCGGCGGCCTGATCCGGCGCAACGGCCCCGGTCAGCGAGCGCGATTGCAAGCGCTCACGTGCATAGCTCAAGCCACCCTGAAACGCAGCTTCGGCAACGCCCAGGCCTTGTAGGCCAACCTGAAAACGTGCGTCATTCATCATGGTGAACATGCACGCCAAGCCCTGATTCGCTTCGCCGACGAGCCAACCCCGCGCATCGTCGAAATTCATCACACAGGTCGAGGTGCCCTTGATGCCCATCTTATGTTCCAGCGCACCGCAACTTAGAGTATTACGTTGTCCTTTGGAGAGCATTTTCGGCACTAGAAACAGGCTGATGCCCTTCACGCCCGGCGGCGCATCAGGCAGGCGAGCGAGCACCAGATGGATGATGTTATCGGTCAAGTCCTGCTCGCCACCGCTGATGAAAATCTTGTTGCCGGTGACGCGATAACTGCCATCGGCCTCAGCCTGCGCGCGGGTGCGCAGCAAGGCCAGATCGGTACCAGCCTGAGGCTCAGTCAGGCACATGGTGCCGGTCCATTCACCACTGACCATTTTCGCCAGATACTCTTGCTTGAGCGCTGCGCTGCCGTGGCGATGCACCGCCAGTACGGCACCTTCGGTGAGGCCGGAGTAAATACGAAACGCCAAGGATGCTGACATAAGCATTTCGTGAACGCACGCCGACACCATCTGAGGCAAGCCTTGTCCACCGAACGCAAGCGGCCCGATCATGCTCGCCCAGCCGTTATCGACGTATTGTTGATAGGCTTGATAAAATCCGTCGGGCGTGGTGACGTCGCTGCCCAACAACTGACAGCCTTGTTCATCGCTATTGCGATTGAGCGGTGCGATAACTTCGCCAGTGAAGCGTGCGGCCTCCTCGAGGATGCCGTCGAGGGTATCGCGGTCGAGTTCTACCTTCAGTCGCCGACAATGCTCTGTGACGTCGAACAGCTCGTGCAAGACAAAGCGCATGTCACGCAGCGGCGCTTGGTAATTCATACCTGCCCCTCCTGAACGTTGCAGAATCGCTTGCGGGCAGCGATCAATTTGGAAATCAGCCCGGCCGGCCGCCAATGCTCGCCGTATAAGCCTTGGAAGTGCTCAAGCCGCGCAGCGATCAGGGTTAGGCCTTGCCCATCCGCCCAGCACATCGGGCCGCCAATCTCAGATGGAAAGCCGTAGCCATTGAGCCAGACCTGATCAATGTCATGACTGTTGACAGCGATGCCTTCCTCAAGAACTTTCGCCCCTTCGTTGACCAGGGCGAGCAGGCAGCGTTCGAGTATTTCCTGCGCGGTGATCGGACGACGGCGATAGCCCAAGCCATTGGAAATTTCGAGCACCAGTGCGTCGACCTGAGGATCGTGTACGGCGTGGCGGCTGCCCGCTGCGTAGCTGTAATAGCCGTGGCCACTTTTCTGGCCGAAACGACCGAGATTACACAGTGCATTGTCGACCTGCACCAGCGGCGCTTCCATGCTCTGCCCAGCCAGCTCTCGAGCGCGCCATTCCAGATCGATGCCAACCACGTCGTACATGCGGAACGGGCCCATGGCAAAACCGAACTGCTGCAATGCCGTGTCGACCTGATGTGGCAATGCCCCCTCAAGCAATAGCTTGCGTGCTTCGGCCACGTAGCTGGCGAGCATGCGATTACCAATGAATCCGGGGCAATTCCCGGCGACCACCACGACCTTTCCGATCCGCTCGCCCAGCTTGCGCGCAGCGTCGAGCACGGCGCTGTCGGTGTATGCGCCACGGATGATTTCCAGCAGTTTCATGATGTGCGCTGGGCTGAAGAAATGCAGGCCCAGCACCTGTTGCGGTCGGGCGGTGACGGTGGCTATGGCGTCGATGTCCAGCGCTGAAGTATTGCTTGCCAAAATCGCCTGCGGCTTGAGGTGCCTGTCCAATGTGCGGAAGATTTCCTGCTTCAGTTCTATGCTTTCGTACACCGCTTCGATAACCAGATCAACATCAGCCAGCGCTACGTAACTTTGCACAGGCTGGACTCGCAGACGATTGGCTTCAGCTTCGGCCTGGCTGATGCGTTGTTTGCCGGCCTGTTGCAACCAGGTCTGCTCGATCATGCTCAACCCCGCTTCGAGCGTCGATGTGTTGCTTTCCAGCCACAGCACTGGCACCCCCGCGCTGGCCAGACTGACAACGATCCCACGGCCCATGGTACCGGCGCCAATGACAGCGGCCTGCCTGATATCGAAAGAGGTACTCATATGGGGCGCTCCTGCAACAGTAGGTAACGGACAGTCGCCACCCTAAGCATGCGTCATATATTTTTGAAATTTATATTTCATATGGCATATATTTAGCTTATGAATATATCGACCTTCGATCTGAATTTGTTGCGCGTCTTTGACATGCTCCTGCGTGAACAAAACGTCTCACGTGCGGCCGAACGTCTGGCGCTGACGCAACCGACAGTGAGTAATGCGCTGGCGCGTTTGCGCGACTTATTGGACGATCCAGTGCTGGTGCGTGTCGGTCGCCGCATGTGCCCAACGCCGCGAGCCTTGGCCCTGGAAGGACCGATTCGTGCGGCATTACGACAAATCGAACAAACGCTCACTACTGGTGATGCGTTTGAACCGCAGTACAGTCACCGCCAACTGCGCATCGCGCTCACCGATTTCGTCGAACAGATATGCATGCCTGCGTTGTTGGCGCGCCTGCAAACGTTGGCACCGAAACTTCGCATCGACGTTGCGTACTTGACGCCCAACCTCCCGGTAGATGCGCTGGACCGTGGCGACCTGGATATGGCACTCGGCCGCTTCAACGAGGTTCCGGCGCGGTTCACCCGGCAACTATGGCGCCGTGAAACCTTGAGGGTTGCGGTGCGCCACAACCACCCGCAGATCACCAACGATCTAGATCTGCAAACATTTCTGCAACTGCGCCACCTCTGGGTACACGGCGGGCAGACCCGCGGCATGGTCGACCAATGGCTGGCCGAGCAGAACCTGGCTCGTCAAATCGTCTACACCACGCCAAATTATCTGCAAGCCGCACACCTCGTCGTCGCCACCGATCTTTGCGTTGTACTACCAACGCAGCTGGCGCAGCAGTTCGCCGAAATATTGCCACTGGACTTGCATGAGTTACCGTTTGAACTGCCACCGTTTGAACTTGATCTGGTGTACCTGGGCCATCGCCAGCACGACCCGGCGTTGGCATGGCTAGCGGCGCAGATACTATCAATCGAGATGCGCCAATCTCCTGGCTTCCACCCAGTTTACACAGACAAGGAAAACTAACCATCAGGTGACCCAGTCGCTTTGGCCCCGCCTCCAAAACTGCCTCACGTATTGCGCGGTGTAGTTGTTCTATTTCGGGAAATCTCTTCGTGGTTGTCGCGGCGGAACGTTCAGCTCAGGGCGAAGATATGCGCCCTCTATCAGGGCTTCTTTTAGTCGGAATTAAAAATTCGACTCTTGGCCATAATTGCGCAGATAGGTCTAGTCAACATCGGGCCGGTGCACTTCACAGGTCACCGCCCTGCTCGATTCCCGCTCAAGATTGATGGCGAGGCCTGGATTATCAATTGAGATGTGAGCGCGACCGCCCAAGACCATCTTCACCAGAGAAGCGCGCATGTCACAGGCCGGAGACGTTAGGGATTGAAGCCCGAAGGGATGGAGACGGGTCGGCTGTTCGACCTGGCTCCATGCGTAGCACTAAAGCCCGGCCCGCTGCGCACCGAGGGGAACGCCCGATATCAGGATCTGGAGCCGCTGGTTGAAGCATTAATGAATGCCCTGAAGGCAGAGCCAGTTCCCGGGAGGGCTTCTGTAGGAAATTTCCACTTTGACTACGATTGCCGCTGCTCCAGGGTAGTAGGTCTCTGATGTAGCGGCCTGGACGCTGGACGCATGACCTTTGGCATTTTGTTATGGATCACGCCTCTGCACCGAGTTACTGAAGAGAAATCAACTCAACTTATGGCATTTGGCCACTGCACAACTTCGGAGGTTGTATGGGTATTTACATTGCGCCGGGACATAAACTGGCACGGGATGGCGGCTCGTTTCAGGAAGTACATGTAAACACAGCCAATCATCAAATCATCCAGACGTTCGGTAGGTACTGCACCATTCGGGATTACGAACAAGCTCCCCCTACCAGCAAACCAGGCCGTCACTGGCATCAAATTTATCGAACCCCTGACAACACAGAATGATTAGTTAAGGGCCCAAGCTCCAGTGGTGGAGCTTGGGATTGCTAGTCTTCGCCAGTGCAGCGCGCAAGAAGGCAAGCGGAGCGCGCAGGCCACCGGCCAGAGGCGTTAGCCAATACGCCTTCCGAGCGCCCAAATTTGAGGCGTTGGTGTCCGCCTATTTTTAGCGGACGCGATAGCCCTGAACCCATAAATGTACCAACGAAGCTCTGACCCCAGGTCGTTCAAAGCCAGGTTCTCCAGGCATGTCTGCAATCCGGCGTCTCCATTAAAGGGCAAACTCTAATAAATACCTGCTCACTGTCGACGCGGCACTAATTGGCCGTAACCAGTTTGAGGCCGATCACGCCTGCCAGGATCAGCATAATGCACAGAACCCGTAACGGCGCAGTGGAGTCACCCAGCAACGCCATGCCAATGATAGCGGTGCCAGCTGCACCGATTCCGGTCCAGACAGCGTAGGCGCTGCCGACAGGAAGCGTGCGCAGAGAAATAGACAGCAGGATCACGCTGGAAACGCCGGTCACGACGGTGAGCAATCCGGGGGTTAATCGGGTGAAGCCATCGGAGGCCTTCATCGAGAACGCGAAGGCGATTTCAAGAATGCCGGCCAAGCCGAGAAGTAGCCATGCCATAGGGGGTAAACCCTCAGATAATATCTCAGGTGTGTGACGAGGGGCCAAGCCTCCCCGCCACCGCGAACCTGCTTCAGCTTAAGCCTTGGCAGCCGCCGCTGGGGCAGTACGGAAGGTGATACCCAGTCGATTGAAGGCATTCATCAACGCAATGCCGTAAGTGAGATCGGCCAGTTCCTTGTCAATGAACTCGGCTGCAGCTGCAGCGTAGTCAGCGTCCGAAACATCACTGGCGGTGACTGCTTCGGCAAAGGCCAGCGCCACACGCTCGCGCGGGGTGAATACCGCGCCAGCTTCATGCCATACGGGCACTAGCACCAGCTTGTCCACGGCCAAGCCTTGCTTGAGCAAGTCTCGCGAGTGCATGTCGATGCAAAAGGCGCACCCGTTAATTTGCGAGACCCGCAGATAGATCAGGTCGATCAGTTCCTTAGACAGGCCGCAATTTTGCAGGTAGACGTAAACCCCGCCGAACGCCTTGTAACCTTCAGGGGAAGCTTTGGAGTAGTCGAGACGCGATGTCATGGTTAAGTCCTGTAGCGGTTGGATGAAGCCGCTATCTTGGGGTGCCATGGCCCAGCTAGAAAGATCCATGATCTGTCTTGAATACCAGGCCATGAATGCGCGGTTATGGCCTACGCTGAATTTCTATTCTTGGCTCTTTGGCATGGTTCAAGGGGTTCGTAGACTGAAGGCCATCCATCCAGGAAGCAGCACACCATGAATATCCTCTATGTCAGTGCGAGCCCTCGCGGGCAAGCGTCGGAGAGCAACGCGCTCTCCCACAAGATCATCGAATGCCTGCGCGAGCGGCACCCGGCTGCCGAGGTGACGCAACGCCTCATCGCCGGCAATACCCTGGCGCCGGTCGACGAGCCTTATGCAACATCTCAGCAGTCCCTCATGGATGTCTCGTCCGAAGGTTCGATGGCCCAATCCGAGCGGCTTGTTCGCGAGTTAGAGCAGGCTGACGTCGTGGTGATCGCTACGCCCATGCATAACTATTCGGTACCCGCGGCGCTCAAGCTATGGCTCGATCACGTTGCACGGGTGCGGCGCACCTTCGATATCTCGGCCCAGGGCAAGATAGGCCTGTTGCAAGACCGGCCAGTGTTCGTCGCCATCGCCTCGGGCGGGCGGTTTTCCGGGGAGCGTGCGCACCAGCCGGACTTCCTGACGCCGTATTTGAAAATCATACTCGGCATGATCGGGTTGCACGACGTGACCTTCTTCACCGTTGAAGGCACTGCTTCACGCCCGGAAACACTGGCCCAAACTCGCCTCCAAACCGACCAGGCGCTGCGCGACCACTTTGCAACCTGAACAGGACCCGACGCCGGATGAGTACCTCGATTAAGGCCTTTTCACCGCTGGACACGGGCGCTACTGAGCCGATCTACCGGCAACTCTACTGGCGCTTCCGCAGCGCGATTGCCGACGGTTTGCTCAAGCCGGGCGAACGCATACCCGCGGCCCGGGCCCTGGCCAAAGAGCTTGGGCTGGCCAGGGGCACCATCGACACGGCGTATTCGCTGCTGGCGGCCGAAGGTTATATCCAGGCCCGTGGCCAAGCTGGCACCGTGGTGGCTGAAGGGATCAAGGCCAGCCTGCCGATACGCCCCATCAAGGCCAGCGAGCATAACGCCGTCCGGCACAAGGCCGCCGTTTTGCCGTTTCAAATGGGGTTGCCGGCGCTGGATGCGTTCCCGCGTAAGATCTGGTCGAAAATCGCCGCGCGTTGCGTACGGGCCACCCAGGTCGCCGACATGGCCAACCCCTGCATCTTCGGCCTGCATTCTCTGCGTACGGCGATTGCCAGCTACTTGCAGGTTGCCCGTGGTATCCACTGCTCGGCTGCACAAGTCTTCGTCACCTCGGGCTACCGTAACACGCTGGGGCTAATCGCCCACGCCCTGCTGGAGCCGGGCGATCGGGTGTTAGTGGAAGACCCAGGCTACCTGTTCACTCGGCCGTTGCTGGATTACCTGAATATCAACGCCATACCGATACCCGTGGACCAGGACGGCATGCAGGTATCCCACGCCGTGCAACAGGGCAAAGGCGCCCGCGCCGTGGTGGTCACGCCGGCCCATCAAAGCCCGCTGTGTGTTTCGCTGTCCTTGCCCAGGCGCCTGGAACTGCTGGATTGGGCCCGCCGCCAGCAAGCCTGGATCATCGAGGATGACTACGACGGCGAATACCGTTACGTCAGCCGCCCACTACCCGCCCTCAAGAGCCTGGACCGCGACGGTCAGGTGCTCTATGCCGGGACCTTCAGCAAGGTGTTGTTTCCCGGCACCCGCCTCGCTTATCTAGTGGTGCCTGCGGCTCAAGTGGCACGCTTCGAACATGTCAGCCAGACCTTCCTCGGTGGTTGCCCGGAACTGACCCAGGCAATCGTCGCGACGTTTATGACTGAGGGGCATTTTGCGCGGCATATCCAGCGGATGCGCAAACTCTACGGTGAACGTCGGGAAGCCACGGCCAGGGGGCTGCGCAAAGCATTGGGCGAGGATATTTCGATTGATACCCAACCCGGTGGTATGCACCTGATCCTGCGCTTGAACGCGCAACAGTCAGACCGCGTGTGCGTGGAGCGCCTGGCACAGGTCGGCATTTATGCAGAAGCGTTGAGCGACTGGCATATTGAATGCCAGACTGGACCCGGCCTGCTGCTGGGCTTTGCCAATATCGAATCGGAGGCCGTCGCCGAGGTCCTTGGAAACCGCATCCTGGATGCGCTCATGGCCTAATCCGCAAGCCGATTCATGGCTCTGTCACCCTCAGGCCGGGGCCGCCATGCTGGACGGCTTGTTCTCATCAGCCTGGAGTCTCCATGCCCACTCCCCTGCGCAGCCTTGCGGTTTTCTGCGGTACCAATTTCGGCTTCAACCCGCAGTATGCGGAAGGCGCCCAAGCCCTGGGCCGAGAAATCGCCCGGCGCGGCATTTGCCTGATCTACGGCGGTACCCACAAGGGCTTGATGGGGGTGGTGGCGAATGCCGCGCTGGCAGAAGGTGGCAAAGTCGTCGGCATCATCACCCGGCTGCTGCATGAGCGCGGCCATTCCCACGCCGGGCTCACCCATCATGAAGTGACCCATGACATGCGCAGCCGCAAGACCCGAATGAGCGACTGCGCCGACGCTTTCATTGCGTTGCCCGGCGGCCTGGGTACGCTGGAAGAATTGTTTGAGGCGGCCACGCTGACCCAGGTAGGCGAACACCACAAGGGCGTGGCGTGCCTGAATACGGCGGGGTTCTTCAACCCGGTGCGGGCCCTGTTAGATTACGCTACGAAGGAGGGCTTCATGAAGGTCGAACACAGCCAGATGCTGATGTTCAACGAAGACCCCGGCGCTCTGATTGACGCCCTTGAGCAGTGGCAGGCGCCGGTGGTTTCCAAACTGATTGAGACGATGGCGAACTAACTGTTCTTGCCTTGGCGTGCCGGCTGACCGGATCAAGGAGCAGCAAGAACTGGCATCTTCCGAAGCGCCGATGTTCCAGGACTCGCGGGTCAAGGTGGTGATCTTCCCGGAGCTGCAAGTAGGTGATCGGATGGTTCTGCGTTACCAGCGCCATCGCAATACGTCGCTGTTTCCGGGACACTTCGAAGACCTTCGCTCGCCGAATTTCTACCAAAATGAGCAGGTACGCCTCAGCTACGACATGCCCGCCGAAATGAAGCTGCGCGCTGACTCAAGGGGCTTTAAGGCGTCAACACCGACCACAGCCAACGGGCGAACGGTGTACCGCTGGGACTTGGAACATACCAAAAAAAATCGTGTGGAAGAAGGCTCCGTCGCCTACACCGATTACGGGCAACTCCTGGCTGTGTCGACGTTCACCGATTACAAACAGTTTGCCCAGGCCTACGCCGAAAGGGCACAGGTAGAAGTGACCCCGGCTATAACCCAACTGGCCAAGGAACTCACCGCAAACCTCGACAACCCACGCAGCAAGGCCATGGCGCTGAGTGACTGGGTACGCAAGAACATTCGTTATGTGGCCGTCTATGTGGGTGCCGGTGGTGTGGTGCCGCATTCGGCACAGGCCGTGCTGGATAACCGCTATGGCGACTGTAAAGACCATGTGGCTCTGCTTGAAGCGCTGCTCAATGCCGTCGCCATTGAAAGCTCGCCTGCGCTGATCAACGCGGGCAATGCGTACATGCTGCCCAAGGTGCCGACCTTGGGCGTGCTCAATCATGTGATTACTTATGTACCCAGCCTCGATCTGTACCTGGACTCCACCGCAACTCCCATCGCCGCCGGCCACCTGCCTCTCCCCGAGCTAGGCAAACCGGTTGTGCTCACCCAAAGCGGTAAAATTACACAGACACCGTCCAGCCAGCCTGGCAAAGTGACCACAACCATGGTCTTTAAGGTCAACGCCAAAGGCGCCGCCGACTTTACCAATGACTCCACCATTGACGGCTGGGGCGCAGAGCTTAACCGCCTTATGCTCAAAGCTATGCAGCCTGCTGACCGGAACCAATTGGTGCAACAGGTCCTGAGCATGTTTGGGCAATCTGGTAGCGGCGTAATCGAAACTGCCGCCTTGGACAGCACTGCCAACACCTTCAAGTTCACGATCAAAGGCCACACCAGCAACCTGGTGAACCTGCCTGGTCCGACCGGCGTGCCCACTCTCTCCAGCCTGGCCGGGGGTATTGGCCAGAGCGTATTTTCCTTGATCAAAGAGAAGGATCGCACCCAAACCTTCACCTGCCTTTCGGGTGAAATTTCAGAGGTGGCGCGCCTGGAGTTCCCAAGCAAGGTGAAAATCCTCGCGGTACCCAAGGCGGTGACGGTGAAGCAGGCGGGGTTTGGCTATCGGTCGACCTATGTGAGGAAGGCCAATACGGTGCTGATTACTCCGTTAGCCAGTGGTTCCAATGAACCTGAATCACTTTACCGAACGGTGATGGCCGCTACCGGTTCGGGGAATTGACCAATGTTCGTACCTGAGCCTCGATCTTATCGAGACCTCCTTGGCAGGTCGTGGCCGCCCACTGTGTGTACCCACGGCCAATACCAACTTCAGTGCCACCGTTGTGGCCGCAAGTCGCTGATGTTGCTCCTCCAACAAGCTCAAGGCTGTCTAAATGACTTCACTAACGTTGTTGAATTGCCCGGCGACCAGCTGCTGCTCGACAAAGGACTTGAGTACGGCCCCAAGACAATGGTGGTAGGCATTTGCCTCCCCCTATGACGCCACCTGACTTCCTTAAAACAATAGTTTTCGGACGCGTGATCTTCAAGCTGCCTTGATGAACGGCCTCTAAATGAAATGCGCACCTTCCCAGAGCAATATGCGGGCAAAGAACCACACCGCTTTCACAGCGAAGGGATGCGAGAAGGCTTGCGTCTACTGGAGCAGCGCGTCACTGAAGAGACCGCTAAAGTTCAGGCTCTGCACCAAGCTACCTCAATCGGCATCATGGATGCTTGAGCAAGGGCATTCGCTCAGCTGGACGCCAGCGATCCGGAACGCTACCTCGATAAATTGAGCCAAGAGGCGACACTTTCGGCGACAGGGCAACACTGAGCATGTCGCCCTATCTAATTTCCAACAGCGCACGCGCTGACTGTCGATATTCTCAGGCATTCCCAAGCACAGTTTGGCGACCAAGCCCGCCAACGCTGCCACTCACTGATTCTTGCTGCGTTGCAAACTATCGCCAGCGCGCCATATCACCCGGTCAGCCATGCCCGCGATGAGATTGCACCCGGGCTTCGAAGCTACCACCTCATCCACTCGCGCCTGCAAAGTGCAAACCTGCCTCGGCGCTCTCTTCAACAACGACACGCAATCGCCTGCAATCAATTGCCGTGTAAGACCAAGACCACCGAGACCAAAGAAGGACGACTCAGCGACGCTGGCTACCTCAGATAACGCTTGTCGAACCAGAACGGTTCCAGCGTCTCGCTCAAGTGCGTCTGCACCTGTGGGTGAACTGCGTTGATCAGGTAATTAGTCGCGTGCGGCAACAACGCAGACGGCACCGGTAACAACAATTCTGTTCCCGCATCCAACCAACGATTGCCGACCGCCTGCGAGGTCGGCTCATTGGCCTGCCAGCCCACCGGCAGTGCGGGCGGTGAGGCAATTAACGCCTCGGGGGCGACCTCAATACGGATCAACTTCAAGGTCGACGGGATGTTCGCCAAGCTCAGCCGCATGTGCGCCAATACTTCTACCATCGCCAGCGCCGGGTGCTCCGCAGCGTAGATCACTGAGCGTGGCAGGGTGTGCCAACGGCCATCCGTGTGATGCCCGCCCAAACCACTCAATCCTGGGAAGGCTGAAATGCGCCACAGCTGCATCAGAAAATGCCATGGGCAGTGCGGCGGATGTGCGACTCGATCAAGCGCGCGCCCGAGTCCATCACCGACAGCTGCAACGGGGAAATCGCTGGCTGGTCAGGCAAGTAATCGGCGGGTGTGTTCAGCCACAAGAGTGCCGCTGCTTCATCACCACCAAACAGTTCAACCGCCTCGGCATACACCCGCGTCAGGCGCACCACTCGCTCCGACTCGGCTTCGCTGAAACGCGCGTTGTTGCTCAATCGGCGGCGGATGGTGCTTTCCGGCGCAACCAATGAGGAGGACAACCCAAGCTTGCTGGCGACACGCTTGTAGCTATGGATAGAAATGCCCGCCACAACAATACGTACTGCGTCGGACTCTGAAGCCAATTGGATGTCGAGTAAACGCGCCATTCGCCCAAACACAGAATGTTCTGGCGCATGAGGCTGTACGGCCGTGCTCATAATAAGACCCTCCATTTGACCGAAGTTATACGCCAAATGGCGAACCACCTTCAAGTGTCAGGCGCCCTGCGGCGTAGGCGGTAGGATAATCGGGAATTATTCGGCCCTTCGGAGTGTGAAAACGGACAGATTTTACGGCCCCTTCACTCGCCTTTTCCGCCCGCATTCTTCCGCCAAAGCGCCCCATATGGCCTCTTGAAGGCCCGTCACAAACGGGGGTACAGACGGGGGTAGGCGCAGATATCGCGGGCAAAAAAAACCCGCGGAGCGTTTAGCTCGCGGGATTTCTCTTTGATGTTTGGCGGGAAACCAGGGATTCGAACCCTGGAGACGCTATTAACGTCCGCCGGTTTTCAAGACCGGTGCATTCAACCACTCTGCCAATTTCCCTTGTGCATCACAGGATTATAGTAGCCCATCCCGTGTCAGCGGGCGCCATAATACCCGAATGAAACACACTGTCAAACTCTCTGCATCGCTTGTTACAGGGCGTCTGTTATGATCTTTGCGACTGAACGTTTCAAAACTGAAGGAGTGTCGCCATGCGCGAACAGAATTACGCAGTGAATGGCAACGCGCAGGCTGAGCAGCTTGAAGTCAGCCGCGTGTTGCGCAACACCTACGGCTTGCTCGCCCTTACCCTCGCATTCAGCGGCGTGATGGCTTACGTGGCCCAGCAGATGCGCGTCGGTTACCCGAATATCTTTGTCGTGTTGATCGGCTTCTATGGTCTGTTCTTCCTGACCAACAAGCTGCGTGACTCGGCCTGGGGCCTGGTGTCGGCGTTTGCCTTGACCGGTTTCATGGGCTTTATCCTCGGCCCAATCCTTAACCGCTACCTGGGCATGGCCGGCGGTGCGGAAGTGGTCAGTTCGGCATTTGCCATGACGGCCCTGGTGTTTGGTGGTCTGTCGGCCTACGTGCTGATCAGCCGTAAGGACATGAGTTTCCTGGGTGGCTTCATCACCGCAGGTTTCTTCGTGTTGCTGGCGGCCGTGGTGGCCAGCATGTTCTTCCAGATCAGCGGCCTGCAACTGGCGATCAGCGCGGGTTTTGTGCTGTTTTCCTCGGTGTGCATCCTGTTCCAGACCAGCGCCATCATCCACGGCGGTGAGCGTAACTACATCATGGCGACCATCAGCCTGTATGTGTCGATCTACAACCTGTTCATCAGCCTGTTGCAGATCTTCGGCATCATGAGCCGCGATGACTGATCAGCAAGCGCTATAAAAAATGCCCCGTATCGCAAGATACGGGGCATTTTCATTTTCAGGCCCGATAAAGCTCAGTACTGATTGGGTTCCATCTCCAACTCGACCTTGAAGCGCTTGAAGATATCTTGCTGGATGCGCAGCGCCAGCTGGGCAATCTCCTGCCCGGTGGCAGTGCCGTAGTTGACCAGCACCAGCGCTTGCAGCTTGTGCACACCTGCATCGCCCTCCCGGAAGCCCTTCCAACCGGCCTTGTCGATCAGCCAACCGGCGGCGAGTTTCATTTGGCCGTCGGCCTGAGGGTAGGCCACCAGATCCGGATACTGGCTTTGCAGTTCAACCGCCAGGGCCTGGGACACCAGTGGGTTCTTGAAGAAGCTGCCCGCATTGCCCAGCTCTGCCGGGTCTGGCAGTTTCTCGCGGCGAATGCTGCAGATCGCGCGGCTCACATCACTGGGGGTGGCGTGGGTGATGCCCTGCGCGGTCAGGCGCTGTTGCACCGGGCCGTAGTCGAGTTTCAGGTGAGTGGCGCGGCTGAGGGCAAAGCGTACCCGCAGGATCAGCCAACGCCCGACTTCGTGCTTGAACAGGCTGTCACGGTAAGCAAAGTTGCATTCGTCGAGGCTGAAGTCCCACAGTTCACCCGTCTGGCGATCCAGGGCGGTGAGGCCGGCAAACACATCCTTGATCTCTACGCCATAGGCACCGATGTTCTGCATCGGCGCGGCACCGACAGTGCCTGGGATCAAACTGAGGTTTTCCAGGCCGCAGAAGCCGTGTTCAAGGGTCCACAGCACAAACGGATGCCAGGCTTCGCCCGCTTCGGCTTCGACCACCACGTGCGTGCCATCGTCGCTCAGCACGCGAATGCCTTGGGTCGCCATACGCAACACCAGCGCCGGAATATCCTGGGTCAACAGTAAATTGCTGCCGCCACCGATCACCAGCAACGGCACCGCGTGCGCGGCGGCATAGGCGATGGCCTCGCGCACGTCAGCATCACTGTGGGCCTCGGCGAACAATTGCGCGTTCACATCGATGCCAAAGCTGTTGAATGGCTTGAGCGATACCTGCGCAAGCACTTGCAAGGTCATAACCGCCCCTTCAATTCGATCACCAATAAATCACAGGCGCGTTCGATCAGGTCCAGGACCCGTTCGAAACCTTGCTCACCTTCATAGTAAGGGTCTGGCACCTCGTCCACTTCGCCATCAAAGCGACGCAGGAATAAATCCAGCTCCGCCTTGCCCTGCCCCGACTGCATAGCCTTGAGGTTGCGCAGGTTGCTGCTGTCCATGGCCAGGATCAGGTCGTAGCGGGCAAAGTCAGCGCGGGAAACCTGCTGGGCACGCTGGCTCGACAAATCATAACCGCGCGCCAGCGCTGCACGCTGGCTGCGCTGGTCCGGTGGGTTGCCGACATGCCATTCTCCGGTACCGGCAGACGCCACCTCAACCTGGCCCGCCAAGCCGGCTTCGCGCAATTTATGGCGCAAGATGCCTTCAGCGGTTGGCGAGCGGCAGATATTGCCCAGGCATACAAACAGAACTTTCATCAGGCGCCCAGCAGGCGACGGACGCGTTCGAGGTCTTCCTGGGTGTCGACACCGGCTGGCGGTGCTTCCAAGGCATCGCCCACGTGGATACGCACGCCGTGCCAGAGGGCACGCAGTTGTTCCAGGGATTCGGTGTTTTCCAGCCAGCACGGGCCCCAGCTGACGAAGTCGTGCAGGAAACCGGCGCGGTAAGCGTAAATGCCGATGTGGCGGCGATACGGCACACCTTCCGGCAACACATCAGGCTGCTTGGCGAAGGCATCGCGCGCCCAGGGCAGCACTGAACGACTGAACGTCAAGGCCAGGCCGTTGATATCGCTGACTACCTTCACCACGCTCGGGTTGAGCAGCGTCTCAAGGTCTTCGATCGGCTCGGCCAGGGTCGCCATGCGCGCTTCGGCGTCGGCAGCCAGGTTGGCCGCGACCTGGTCAATGATGCTCGGCGGGATCAACGGCTCGTCACCCTGCACGTTCACCACAATGGCGTCGGGCGCCAGGCCAAGCTTGGTCGCCACTTCGGCCAGGCGGTCGGTGCCGGAATTATGGTCTTCGCGGGTCAGTACCGCTTCGGCACCAAAACCTTTGCACGCCTCGATAATACGCGGATCATCGGTGGCCACTACCACGCGCTCGGCGCTGCTTTTGCAGGCTTGCTCCCACACCAGTTGGACCATCGGCTTGTCGCCGATCATTTGCAACGGCTTGCCCGGCAGGCGCGTCGAGGCATAGCGCGAGGGAATGACAACGGTAAAGGCGGTGGTCATTTATCCAGGCGCTCATCGGTGGTCAGGGTACGGGCTTCGCTTTCGAGCATGACCGGGATGCCATCACGGATAGGGTATGCCAGGCCGGCACCTTTGCTGATCAGCTCGGTTTTGTCGGCGCTGAGCTTGAGCGGGCCTTTGCAGATCGGGCAAGCGAGGATATCGAGCAGTTTGGTGTCCATGAGTGTTTCCTGGAAAGAAGCGTTTTAAGGCAAGAGACGGTTGGGCAGCAGACGCATCAGCTGCGTGTCGAACCAGGCGACGAACGCCGGCGACGGTACCGCATCCACCGCAAGGTACCACCAGTCGGGCTGGGCAAAGGCGCGGCACTTCACCGCGTCCTTTTCGGTCATGACCAGCGGCAATGACGGGGTAAAACTCAAGACCTCGGCGCTGTAGGGCGCGTGGTCGGCAAAAGCATGGGGTAGCGGCTGCCAGTGTAGCGTTTCAAGGGTATTGAAGAAACGTTGCGGGTTACCGATACCGGCCACCGCATGCACCTGCTGGCCCTGCGGGAAATAGGTGACCGGCTGGCGCTCGCCGCTGTGCAGGTTGACCAGCGCTGTGGGCTGCAAGCGGAAGGCAAAACCCTCTTCACGGTCCGAGGCGGCACCGTTATAGAGCACCGCATCCACACTGTGCAGGCGCTCCACCGGTTCGCGCAACGGCCCGGCAGGCAGGCAGCGGCGGTTGCCGAGGCCGCGGGCGGCATCGATCAGCACCAGTTCAAGGTCGCGGGCCAGGCGGTAGTGCTGCAGGCCGTCATCGGAGAGGATCAGGTCCAGGGGCTCACTGGCCAGCAGGGCCTTTACCGCGCGACTGCGATCGGGGTCGATCATCAAAGGCACGCCACTGCGCTGCACGATCAGCAAGGGTTCATCACCGGCCACCTCGGCACTGTGGCCGGCCTCGACCCGCCACGGCAACTGCGGCGGCTTGGCACTGTAGCCTCGACTGACCACGCCCACGCGCAAACCGCTGCGGCGGCAGTGCTCGATCAACCACAGGATCAACGGCGTCTTGCCGGTGCCGCCTACCGTGATATTGCCCACCACGACCACCGGCACCGGCGCTTGATAAATCTCGCCCTCGCCTGCCACAAAGCGCGCACGCTTACGTTGCACCACGCGGCGATACAGCGATTCCAGCGGCCGCAACAATGCCAGTGCCGGGTGGCCCTCGTACCAGGCCTTGAGTAAGCGCTCGGACATGGTCATCAGGGCGCGCTCGCTGCCTCAACGGTGGTCATGCGCAAATGGCTGAAACCGAGCTTACCGGCAGCGTCCATGGCGGTGATCACGGCTTGATGCGGGGTCTTGCCATCGGCGCTGATGGACAGCGGCAACTGGGTGTCGCCGCCAGATTCCTTCTGCAACGCCTCCATCAAGCTGGCAAGGTCGTTTTTCTCCAGCAACTGGTTATTCACCGAAAACACCCCTTCGGCGCTGATGGCGATGTCCAGTTGCTTGACCTGCTGGTCTTCGGCAGGCGAGCCGCTTACCGCTTCAGGCAAGTCGACACGCAGCTGGGTTTCGCGGGTGAAGGTGGTGGTCACGACAAAAAACAGCAGCAGGATAAACACCACGTCGATCAACGACGCGAGGTTGATATCGACATTTTCCCGTTGCTTGCGGCGAAATTTCACGCTTTGCCCTCGACCAGGTCTACATCACGGTCGCCCTGCACCACCTCTACCAGCTTGATGGCTTCCTGTTCCATACCGACCACCAGCTCATCAATGCGCCGCTGCAGGAAACGGTGGAAGAACACCGAAGGGATACCCACCATCAAGCCCGCTGCGGTGGTGATCAACGCCTTGGAGATGCCTCCGGCCAATACCGACGCGTTGGTGGTCATGCCCGAGCCCGTGAACGCGCTGAAGATATCGATCATGCCCAATACCGTGCCGAGCAAACCCAGCAACGGCGCCATGGCGGCGATAGTGCCAAGGGCGTTGATGTAGCGCTCCAGCTCATGGATAACCCGGGCGGCCGCTTCTTCAATGCACTCTTTCATGATCTCGCGGCCATGCTTGGAGTTGGCCAGGCCGGCGGCGAGGATTTCACCCAGTGGCGAATTGGCACGCAGTTCCTTGAGCTTTTGCTTGTCGAGCTGCTTGTTCTTGATCCAGCCCCAGACTTGCCCCAGCAAGTGCTCGGGGGTGACGCGACTGGCGCGCAGGGTCCACAGGCGTTCGGCGACAATGCCGAGTGCGACGATGGAGCTCAGAATGATCGGCAACATCATCCAGCCGCCGGATTTGACCAATTCCCACACAGTGAATGTCCCCTCGAAAAAGTGCGCCACTTTACCATATAGGGTCAACAGAGGGGTTCACCGGCTACAGGTCCGTCTGTCGCGGTTCGAGACTTTGGTAACGCGTGATTACGGTAACGGTTCGCGCCAGAAACGACGTTGGCTGCGCGCAACCGTCGCCGGCACAAAGGCCCCCAGGCGCAGGCGCACGGCGCCCTGTTCGGCGCTGTCATACACCCGGCTGCCCAGTGCCTGGTAGCGTTCCAGGACCTGCGGATGAGGATGGCCGAACGTATTGCTGCGCCCGCGTGAAATCAGCACCGAGGTGGGCGTCAACCGCTGCACGAAAGGCCAGGACGAAGAACTGCGGCTGCCATGGTGCGGGGCTTGTAGCCAGTCGGTCGGAACCGCCAGCGGGGATGCCAGAAATGCCTGTTCGGCGGCGCGATCAATGTCGCCGGTGAGCAGCAGGCGTTCGCCACTGGCCTCGACCTGCAGCACGCACGACCTCGGATTGCCCTCAAGCCCACCCGCCCACTGCCACAGTTCAAACGACACGCCGTCCCATTCCCAGCGCTCGCCGCTGGTACAGGGCTGGGTGGCGAGAAAGGCTGGCAGGCCCTCGGTTTCGCCGCCCACCACGCGTTTGACGGGCAGCCCCCGAGCCACCGCCGCCGCACCACCGGCGTGATCGGCGTCGGCATGGCTGAGCAGCATCATGTCCAACCGCCCTACCCCGAGTTTTTTCAACGACGGCAACACGACGCGCGCGCCCAAGTCGACAGGGCCCGACCGCGGCCCGGCATCGTAGAGCAAGGTGTGATGACGGGTGCGCAGGATCAGTGCCTGCCCCTGGCCGACATCCAGTTGCAACACCTCTACCTGTCCGTGGGGCACCGACTCCCGGGGCGGAAAAACGGCCATCAACAGCATGGGCCAGCCCAACACCCGGAACGGCACCCCTTTGGGCAGCAGTAACATCACCACGCCCATCAGGCTGACCAGCCAATACGCCAGCGGCACCTCGGGCGGCACCCAGGCCGGCAATTGCGCCCCCAGCAGCGCCAGAACGTTGAACAATCCATCCAGCGCGCCGCCGGCCAGCCACAGCACAGCTTCCCCAGCCAACGGTACCCACAACAACGCCGTGCCCAGCAGCGCCAGGGGCAGCACCACCAGGCTGATCCACGGCACGGCAAACAGATTCGCCACCGGTGCGCTGACGCTGATGGGCAAACCCAACACCAGCAACACAGGAAACAAGCCAATGGCAATCAACCACTGGGGCCGGGTCCACGCCTGCCAGACGCTCCACGGCCCCAGGCGCCCGCCGAACGCCAGCAACAACGCCGCAACCGCCGCAAACGACAACCAGAACCCTACCTGCAGGCTGGCCAAGGGCTCCAGCACCAGCACGCCGTTCAGCGCCAGCAGCAACGGCCACCACAGCCCCAAATGGCGGAAACGCAGACGCCACAGCAACACCAGGCCGACCATCACACAAGCCCGCTGCACCGGCACGCCAAACCCCGCCAGCAGGCCATAACCCAACGCTGCGCCAAATGCCAGGCCGCACGCCCACGGCAGCCACGGCCAGGTTCTGGGCCAGATACCATAGCGCGCCAATACCGCGACCAAGCCGTAGATCAAGCCCGCCAACAAGCCGATGTGCTGCCCGGAAATCACCAGCAGATGCACCGTGCCCGTGTCCTGCAACACCTGCCAATCCTCAGGCGCCAGGCCGGAACCGTCGCCCAATACCAGCGCCGCCAAGCCTGCCTCGCGGCCTTGGGCATCCACCGCCATCAGGCGCTGGCGAACAGCATCGCGCCATGCATTGCGGGCCGGTGCGAGGCGTTCACCGTCTTTTACCGTGGAAGTGGCACCGATACGCTGGGCCAGCAGCCAGGCTTCGTGGTCAACCCCATGGAAATTGAGCAGGCCCGCAGGCCGCTTGAGTGTCAGCGCCAGGCGCCAGCGTTCGCCGCTGTTCACCACTGGCCCGCCGTGCCAGGACACGCGGATACGTTTGGGCAGCCGCCCCTTGCGCGACCGGCCGTCGGCCAGTTCAAAGCGCACACCCGTACCCGTCTGCTGGGGCAAGCCCACCACACGCCCCTCCACCCAGCGAGTCTGCCCGTCCAGGGCCGGCTGCAGTCGATCATCCAACGCCCGCTGCGCGCTGAAGCAAGCCCAGCTCAACCCCACCAGGAAGAAGGCCAAGGGATAGGACCGAAAAGGCAACAGCATCAAGGCCAGCACCAGCATGGCCAATAGCACGGCGCCGGGCGGCAGGGCCGGCAACCAACGCAACGTCAGCAACCCCAGCGCCAACGCCAACATCCCTGTCTTCATGGATCATCCTTTTCCCGTGATCCACTCAGTCTTAGCCGGCTGAACGACAGCGCCTATGATGTTTTGTCACAAAGTCTGAATTTTCTGTTTATAGAATCCGGGCATACTTGCCCCTCGAATTGACCTGGACCCCTTATGCCCCGGCGCTTATTCAAACGGTACATGCCCGATCCCAGCAGTATCAGGGAACACAAGTCATTACAGTTTCTTGGCACGCTGCTGCATGACCCCAACCTCTGGCACCTGAACCGGCACTCCGTGGCGCGCGCCATGGCGGTGGGTTTATTTGCGGCGTTTATCCCGATTCCGTTGCAGATGTTGCTCGCCGCAGTCCTGGCGATCTGGGTGCGTGGCAACATGCCTATCGCCATCAGCCTGGTGTGGTTGACCAACCCCATCACCATGCCGGTGGTGTTCATCTGCACCTATATGACCGGCGCCTGGCTGATGAACGTGCCGCCACGCAGCTTGCCCGATAACCTGACGTGGGAATGGATCAGCGGCCAGTTGAGCACCCTCTGGCAGCCGTTCCTGCTGGGTTCGGTGGTATTGGGGGTGGTATTGGGCGCCCTGGCCTATTGCCTGACCATGGCGTACTGGCGCTGGTGGGTGGCGCACCAGTGGAAAAAACGCAAACTGCGTAGGCGCTGAGCGCTAACGGGCCAGCAAGTACAAATGCACCCGCAGGCCCTCCCCAGTGTTTTCTGCCCATAAGCGACCGCCCTGGCGCTGCACGGCGTTGCGAGCAATGCTCAGGCCCAGGCCGAAACCGCCATCGCCGGGCCGCGAGCCGTCCAGGCGGGTAAAGGGCGCGAAGATGCGCTCCAAGTCACCCTCGGCGATCCCCGGGCCCTGATCCTGCAGCCAGATATGCCAATAGTCGCCCTCACGACAGCCGTCGAGTTGCACGCAGCCGCCCTTGGGCGAGTGGCGTATGGCGTTGCGCAGGATATTTTCCAGGGCCTGGGCCAGTGCATTCAGGTTGCCGCGCACCCAACTGTCCGCTGGTAACAGGCACGGCAAGCGCGATGCGGGCCAACCGCTTTCAAAACACGCATTCTCACGCAATATGTCCCACAAGGCCTGGAGCTGAATATCTTCCTGGGGCAGCGGCGTCGTTTCGCTGTCGAGCCAGGCCAGTTGCAGGCTGTCTTCCACCAGGCGCTGCATGGCGTCGATTTCCCGGCCCAGGCGTTCGCGCAGTTTGGCCAGGTCTTGCTCGCTGTCGCAGGCCACCCGCAGGCGGCTCAAGGGTGTGCGCAGTTCATGGGACATATCGCGCAGCAACTGCTGCTGCAAACGCACGGTGCCCTGCAGGCGTTCGGACATATGGTCAAAGGCGCGGCCCAGCTCGCCCAGTTCATCCTGGCGGCTGGTGGCATCACGGGACATCCGCGTATGGAGTTGGTCCGCACGCCAGGCATTGGCCTGCTCGCGCAATTGATTGAGGGGCATGATCAGCAGCCGATAGAGGCCGATGCACAGCAACAGGGTAAACAGGCCGGGAATCACACCATTGGTGACCACTCGCCAGAACAGCTGATAGCGCCCAGGCATAAAGCGCTGCGGCAGTTCGATCACCAGCGACCCCGCGCCAGGGTCGACCGGAAACGGCACCTTCATCCAGGGCAAACCGATGACATGCCGGCTGACCGGCCAGTCCAATCCACGCAAAAACGTCAGGCGCTGGCTTTCTTTGTCATTCAAGGGCGTGCTGCTCAGGGACTGCAGGTCGTTACCGATCACCCCTACCCAAGTGCTTTCGCGTTCGGCCATCCGCTGCAGCCAGGTATCTACGCCAGCGCTGCCCTGTGTGCTCCACGCCAGTTCGGCGCCGGCGGCATAGCCAGTGAGAATCTCCCGCGACTTGTCGGACAGGTACGCGCTCTGCTGCTCCATGTAGCGGCCCCACGACCAACTGAGCCAAATCATCAGCAAACAGAAGGCGATCAACAGGCAGGCCAGCTTCCAGAACAACGAGTGTTTGCCAGGCAGTCGCTCAAAGCCCTTCATCGTGACCGCTCAGCACGTAGCCCTTGCCCCACACGGTGCGCACTTCACGCTCGATGTAACCGATGAACTTGAGCTTGCGGCGGATCTGGCTGACGTGCATGTCGAGACTGCGGTCATGGGGTGCATAACCGCGCTGCAACACCTGCTGATACAGGAAGGCTTTGCTGAGGACTTCTTCGGTATTGCGGTGCAGGGTTTCCAGCAGGCGGTATTCGCTGCGCGTGAGCGCGGCCCACTGGTCCTGGCAGGACACATCGCAGCGCTCATCATCAAAGTGCAGCACGCGGGCATCTTCGGGTGCCGGGGCACGCGGCGGCTCGGGTCGGCGGTCCAGGGCAACGCGGCGCAGGATCGCTTCAATACGCACGCACAGTTCAACCATGCTGAACGGCTTGGGCAGATAGTCGTCCGCGCCCAGGCGAAAACCGCTGATGCGATCGGCTTCAGCGCCCAGGGCCGACATCAGGATCACCGGCATGGCGTGGCTCTGGCGCAAATGGGTGAGGATCGACAAACCGTCCAGCCCTGGCAGCAGAATGTCCATCAGCACCAGGTCGAAGGCCTGGGCGCGGGCCAGTTGCAGGCCCTGCTGACCGTTCCTGCACCAGGTCACCTGGAAGCCACTGCGGCCAAGCTGCTCGTGCACATAGGCGCCCAACACAGGGTCATCTTCGATGGTCAGGATACTGGGTAGGCCAACTGCTGCGGGAGTCATTAGCGTCTGCAAGTCATTCTCAATCACTGATTATTCAAGATTAAACGTTCACAGGCAATCGCCACCCGGCGCCGAATGGCCCGAAGATTGCCGCATGTCATTAATTTGCAAGATTCCAGGCCGCGCAAATGGCTACACTGCGCAGGTGGCGCGGGCCGGATGCCGGCGTGGATATTTGATAACAACGTGGTAGCAGGAGAGTGGCGTGCTTAGAAGAATGGGGATAAAAGGCCGCGTACTGTTGCTGACCTTATTACCGACCAGCCTGATGGCGCTGTTGTTGGGCGGCTATTTCACCTGGATGCAGCTCTCGGAGTTGCAGACCCAGTTGCTGCAACGCGGCGAAATGATCGCCGAACAATTGGCACCCTTGGTGGCACCTGCCTTGGGTCACAACAACACCGACCTGCTGGAGCGCATCGCGACCCAGTCCCTGGAGCAGCCGGATGTGCGCGCCGTTTCGTTCCTGGCGCCAGACCGCTCTTCCCTGGCCCACGCCGGCCCGACCATGCTCAACCAGCCGCCCACCGGCAACAGTTCACACCTGTTGCAGCGCACCGGCAGCGACGCCACCCGCTATTTACTGCCGGTGTTTGGCCGTCATCGCAACCTGGCGGGCGAGTTGATTCCCGATGAGGCCGACCGCCTGCTGGGTTGGGTCGAAGTGGAGCTGTCTCACAATGGCATGTTGCTGCGTGGCTATCGCAGCCTGTTCGCCAGCTTGCTGCTGATCGCCATCGGCCTGATGTGCACCGCCGCCCTCGCCCTGCGTATCAGCCGCACCATCAATTCGCCGATTGGCAAGATCAAGCAAGCGGTGGCCCAACTCAAGGACGGCAACCTGGAGACACGCTTGCCTCCCTTGGGCAGCCAGGAGTTGGACCAACTCGCGTCGGGCATCAACCGCATGGCCGAAACCCTGCAAAATGCCCAGGAAGAGCTGCAACACAGTATCGACCAGGCCACCGAAGACGTGCGCCAGAACCTGGAAACCATCGAGATCCAGAACATCGAGCTGGACCTGGCCCGCAAGGAAGCCCTGGAAGCCAGCCGTATCAAGTCCGAGTTCCTGGCCAACATGAGCCATGAGATCCGCACGCCGCTCAACGGCATCCTCGGCTTTACTCATTTGCTGCAAAAAAGCGAGCTGTCGCCGCGCCAGTTGGATTACCTGGGCACTATCGAAAAGTCTGCGGATAACTTGCTGGGCATCATCAACGAAATCCTCGATTTCTCGAAGATTGAAGCCGGCAAACTGGTGCTCGACAGCGTGCCTTTCAACCTGCGTGACTTGCTGCAAGACACCTTGACCATCCTCGCTCCCGCCGCGCATGCCAAGCAGCTCGAACTGGTGAGCCTGGTGTACCGCGACACGCCACTGGCATTGGTGGGCGACCCGCTGCGGCTCAAGCAGATCCTGACCAACCTGATCAGCAATGCGATCAAGTTCACCCGCGAAGGCACCATTGTGGCCCGGGCAATGATCGAGGACGAGCAGGAAGACAGCGTGCAATTGCGCATCAGTGTGCAAGACACCGGCATTGGCCTGTCCAACCAGGATGTGCGCGCCCTGTTCCAGGCATTCAGCCAGGCCGACAACTCGCTGTCGCGCCAGCCCGGCGGCACCGGTTTGGGCCTGGTGATTTCCAAGCGGTTGATCGAGCAGATGGGCGGCGAGATCGGCGTCGACAGCACGCCGGGTGAAGGCTCCGAATTCTGGATCAGCCTGAACCTGCCCAAAACCCGTGACGACGTCGAAGACCTGCCCGCCGCACCGCTGCTGGGGCGGCGTGTGGCCGTGCTGGAAAACCACGAACTGGCGCGCCAGGCCCTGCAACATCAGTTGGAAGACTGCGGCCTGGAAGTCACGCCTTTCAATACTCTGGAAAGCCTGACCAACGGCATCACCAGTGCCCACCAGACCGAACAGGCTATCAGCCTGGCGGTGCTCGGTGTCACAGCCAATGACATTCCGCCCGAACGCCTCAATCAACACCTGTGGGACCTTGAACACCTGGGCTGCAAGGTGCTGGTGCTGTGCCCGACCACCGAGCAGATGCTGTTCAACCAATCGGTGCCCAACCCCAACAGCCAATTGCAGGCCAAGCCCGCCTGTACGCGCAAGCTGCGCCGCTCCCTGGCCGACCTGATCAGCCCGCGCCCTTCGCGCAGCGAACCCGGTGAGCCGTTGTCCAGCCGTGCGCCACGGGTGCTGTGCGTGGACGACAACCCGGCCAACCTGCTGCTGGTGCAAACCCTGTTGGAAGACATGGGGGCCAAGGTGCAGGCGGTGGAAAGCGGTTACGCGGCGGTCGACGCCGTAAAGCAGGAAACTTTCGATCTGGTGTTGATGGACGTGCAAATGCCCGGCATGGATGGCCGCCAGAGCACCGAGGCGATCCGCCAGTGGGAAAGCGAGCGCCACGGCACGCCGCTGCCGGTGGTGGCCCTCACGGCTCACGCCATGGCCAACGAAAAACGCGCCCTGCTGCAAAGCGGTATGGACGACTACCTGACCAAACCCATCAGCGAGCGGCAGTTGGCCCAGGTGGTGTTGAAATGGACCGGCCTGGCGCTGCGTAACCAAGGCCCGGAGCGCACCCACGAAGGTGCGGCCCAGGGCGTGCAGCTCTTGGTACTCGACCACGAAGAAGGCCTGCGCCTGGCCGCCAACAAGGCCGACCTGGCCGCCGATATGCTCGCCATGCTGCTGGCCTCCCTGGAGGCTGATCGCCTGGCGATTACCGTCGCCCGCGAAGCCAATGACAACCATGCCTTGATCGAACGCGTTCACCGCCTGCACGGCGCCACCCGCTATTGTGGCGTACCGCAATTGCGGGCGGCCTGCCAGCGCGCCGAAACCCTGCTCAAGCAGGATGACGCCAAGGCCATGGCTGCGCTGGACGAACTGGACATGGCGATTGCACGGTTGGCCAGTGAAGCCAGAGTCAGCGCCTGACTACTGTAGGAGCGAGCTTGCTCGCGAAAAACCAGAGAACACCGCGTTAAACCAGAATGAACGCGTTATCGTTGACGTTTTTCGCGAGCAAGCTCGCTCCTACAGGTACGTATCTATTCTGTCATTGCAGAGAGCCTTTTTAATGCGCGTCATTCTCTTCAGCAGCCAAACCTACGACCGCGAGAGTTTCCTCGGCGAACCGCTGCCGGCTGGCATCGAACTGCAGTTCCAACCGGCACGCCTGAACCTCGATACCGTGCCCCTGGCCGAACACCACGAGGTGGTCTGCGCCTTTATCAACGACGACCTCAGCGCCCCTGTGCTGGAACAGCTAGCCAAGGGCGGCACGCGCCTGATTGCCCTGCGCTCGGCGGGCTACAACCATGTCGACTTGCCCGCCGCCCAGCGCCTGGGCCTGACCATCGTACGCGTGCCCGCCTATTCGCCCCACGCGGTGGCCGAGCACGCCGTCGCGCTGATTCTGGCCCTCAACCGTCGCCTGCACCGTGCCTACAACCGCACCCGCGACGGTGATTTCAGCCTGCACGGGCTGACCGGTTTCGATCTGGTCGGCAAAACGGTCGGCGTGGTCGGCACCGGGCAAATCGGCGCGACCTTCGCCAAGATCATGGCCGGGTTCGGCTGTCAGTTGCTGGCCTACGACCCCTTCCCCAACTCGCAGGTGCAGGACCTCGGGGCCCGCTACGTAAGCCTGCCTGAACTATTGGCCGAGGCGCAGATCATCAGCCTGCACTGCCCGCTGACCGCCGACAGCAAACACCTGATCAATGCCCGGTCGCTCGCGCAGATGCAACCCGGCGCGATGCTGATCAACACCGGGCGCGGTGGCCTGGTCGATACGCCGGCACTGATCGAAGCACTCAAGGTTGGCCAGTTGGGTTACCTGGGGCTGGACGTCTACGAAGAAGAAGCCCAGTTGTTTTTCGAGGACCGCTCGGACCTACCCCTGCAAGACGACGTGCTCGCCCGCCTGCTGACCTTCCCCAATGTGATCATCACCGCGCACCAGGCCTTCCTCACCCGTGAGGCCCTGGCGGCGATTGCCGGCACCACGCTGGCCAACATTGCCGCGTGGGCCGATGGTCGGGCGCAGAACCTGGTCGAGGGATGATCAGCGGTCACATACCAGGCTCATGATAGGCCGGCACCCGTGATAGGATGCCGCGCCTATTTGGAGGATCCATGGCCGAACACGATTTCCGCTTCAGCTTGCTGAGCCCGCAACACACCCTGATCGAATGCCGCGCCCTGGTGCCGGGCCGTTATCAGGTCACCGGCAACGGTGGTTCGATCAAACATGGCGACGTCCTGATCGTCAGCCTGCGCGGCAGTAAAACCCTGTCGATGCGCCTGACCGTCGAAGGTGACGCACGCTACTCCATCCGCCCGGCGGGCCAGTGGGTCGCCATGGCCCAAGGGCCGAAGTTCGGCGAACTGGAAATTCACACCTGGAAGGTCAACTGCGACAGCTGCGACGCCGTGCTGGAGTTTGAATTCGCGGTAGAAACCAAGCTGACCAAGCCCCCCCTGCAACCGGCTGCCAATGCGCGTATCAAAGAACTGGGCTGGGCCAGCGAAGGCGACAAGCACCGCTGTCCGAAATGCCAGCAGGCCGCGCAATGAAAGGCCGGCTGCTGCTCGCCGCAATCAGCATGAGCCTGGCAGGCTGCGCCGCCGATGGCGCCAAGCTCGAGCGCGACCACAGCTACGTAGTGGAATGGATCGGTGAGCGACCGTTGATGGACTACGCGCACCTGACCGTCACCTTGGGCGCCGATGGCCGCGCCTATGGCAATGGCGGCTGTAACCACTGGTTTGCGCCGTACACCGTCGACGGCGACAAGCTCAGCTTCGGCCCCGTCGGCAGCACCCGAAAAATGTGCGCCGAGGCCCTGATGGAGCAAGAGCATCGCTTCTTCCAGGCCCTGCAAAGCGTACAGCGCTGGGACATCTCACCGATCGAGCAGACGCGGTTCTGGCCGGCCGAAGGCAAGCCGATCCGCCTGTGGCTCGAAGAAGGCTGATCTAGGCGCACTCTCCTGTATTAACGCGGTGTCCTCTGGTTCTGTAGGAGCTGGCTTGCCTGCGATGCGGACAACTCGGTGATTCAGGCACACCGAGTCGATACCTTCGCAGGCAAGTCAGCTCCCACAGTTTTAGCCTTTCAGGGCCTTGAGCTTGGCCAACACCCCTTCCGCCGTCTGCTCACCCATCAACTGCTCACGCACCTTGCCCTTGTCGTCGATGATGTAGGTCACCGGCAAGGCCTCGCTGCGCGGAATCTCGAAAATCCCGTCCGGGTTCTGGGCCAGTACCGTGAACTTGATCCCCAGCTTGTCGCTGGCGGCCTTGAGCTCTTCACCCTGCACATTGTCGAAGTTGACGCCGAACACCCCGACATTCTGGCCTTTCAACTGTTCTGCCAGGGCATTGAGCTCGGGGATTTCCGTGCGGCACGGGCCACACCATTCGGCCCAGTAGTTGACCACCAGCCACTGTTTGTCCAAACGTTCGGCCGCCACTTTCTGGCCATATTGGTCAACGCCGTAATCGTTACCGCAGCCGCTGAGCAGCAGGGTTGTGATGATCGCCAATGCACCGATCAGTCGCCTTGTCATGGGGTATTCCTTCGCAAAAATGAACGTTGACTGCGGCCTATCGCCTCTTACGGTTTAAGGACAGGCGCCAGCGCAGGTAGAATACCCGCCACCTTACGCAAGATGCGACCCGCACATGACCGATCTGACGCTTTATCACAACCCGCGCTGCTCGAAATCCCGCGGTGCGCTGGAACTGCTGGAAGCCCGCGGCCTCACCCCGACCGTCGTGCGCTACCTGGAAACCCCGCTGGATGCCGCGCAAATCAAGGCCTTGCTGAAAAAACTGGGGATCAGCGCACGCCAACTGCTGCGCACCGGTGAAGACGAATACAAAACCCTGAACCTGGCCGACGCCAGCTTGAGCGAAGCGAAACTGATCGCCGCCATCGCCGCCCATCCCAAGCTGATGGAGCGTCCGATCCTGGAAACTGCCGACAAAGCCATCATTGGCCGCCCGCCCGAGAACGTGCTGGAGATCCTGCCGTGACTACGCCCTATGTGCTGGTGTTGTATTACAGCCGCAACGGCTCGGTGAGCGAGATGGCCCGGCAAATTGCCCGCGGTATCGAGCAAGGCGGCATGGAAGCGCGGCTGCGCACCGTGCCGGCGATTTCCACCGAGTGCGAAGCGGTGGCGCCGAGCATTCCCGACGAGGGTGCGCTGTATGCCAGCCTGGATGACCTGAAGCATTGCTCGGGCCTGGCCCTGGGCAGCCCGACCCGGTTCGGCAACATGGCCGCGCCACTCAAGTACTTCCTCGATGGCACCAGCAACCTGTGGCTCACCGGCGCTTTGGTGGGCAAGCCGGCCGGCGTATTCACCTCCACCGCCAGCCTGCATGGCGGCCAGGAAACCACGCTGATGTCGATGCTGCTGCCGCTGCTGCACCACGGCATGCTGATCACCGGCCTGCCCTACAGCGAACAGGCACTGCTCGACACCCAGGGCGGCGGCACGCCGTATGGCGCCAGCCACCATTCCGGGCCAGACGGCAAGCGCATGCTCGACCAACATGAAATCACCCTGTGCCGGGCCCTGGGCCTGCGCCTGGCCAAGACCGCCACGCTGTTGGAGAACGGCCGTGGCCAGGAAGCCTAAGGTCCTGCCGCCACGGGAGTGGCTGGAGCCGCGGGTCAAGGTGGGACGCGCGCTGAGCCTGCTGGCGTTTTCGGGCCTGGTGGGCTTGTTGTGTGGCTATTACCTGTTTGTCGCCGACCTGCATGGGGCGCGCCCGTGGGTCATCCTGTTGATCGAGCTGGTGCCGCTGCTGATACTCGCGCCAGGCATGCTGATGGGCAGCGCACGCGGGCATTCGTGGATGTGCTTTGTGGTGAACCTGTATTTCATCAAGGGCGCACTGGCGGCGTACGACCCGAACCGCCAGTGGTTCGGTGTGCTGGAAATGTTGGCGAGCCTGGCGGTGTTTTGTACGGCGTTGCTGTATGTGCGTTGGCGGCATCAGCTGAACCGGCGACTGGCAGATTGACCCACTCCCTGTAGGAGCGAGCTTGCTCGCGAAGATCGTCAACGATAACGCGCTCAAGCTGGTTTAACGCGTCGACCTCAAGTTCTTCGCGAGCAAGCTCGCTCCTACAGTGGTCAATGGTTGACGGTATAGGCCAACATCATCGACAACTGACACATCGGCCGCCCACTCTCGGCGTGCCACTGGTTGAAGGCGCCCTGCACCGTCGCCAAATCGCGCAGGCTGGTCGGGGCCTTGTCGACGATCTTCTGCGCATTCAGCGCCGCCACCACGTCATCGCTTGGCACAAAGGTGTCCTTGCCGACCATGCGCAGGAAGCGCGGCGCCGACAGCCCACCCAGCTGGTGGCCGTGCTTGCTCAGGTACTTCCAGAGCCCAACGATGTCAGTCACCGGCCAATCAGCGATAAACGCGCCGAAGCTGCCTTTTTCCTGCTCGATATCCAGGATCATCTGCGCGTTGCGCGGCACACTCTTGAGCTTGCCCAGGTGGCGGATGATGCGTGTGTCCTGCATCAGCCGCTCCAGATGCTCGGCGCCCATTAGCACGACTTTTTCCGGGTCGAAGCCGAAGAACACCTGCTCGAACGCCGGCCATTTGGCATCGACCACGCTGTGCTTCAAACCGGCGCGAAACACCCGCAGCGCCAAGGTCGACAGGTAACGGTCATCGGTGATCTTGCGCAATTGCGCCGGGGTCTTGGGCACCGGCAGATGGGCTTCCAGCTTGGCCGCCGAACCGAAGCGGTTCAGACAATATTCGTGCAGCCACTTGTAATCGCGCATGCCCTCTCCTGTCAGTCGAATTGAAAACGGCGCCCGCAAGCGCCGTGTACTAGAGCCTCGGGAAGACTCAGAGGTTCACTACGTTGACGAAACGCGATGCGGCGGTCTCGTCGATTTTCAGGCTGGTGAAGTCGAACAGGTTGCGGTCGGCCAACTGCGACGGGATTACGTTTTGCAGGCTGCGGAAGATACTTTCGGTACGCCCTGGGGTCTTGCGCTCCCAGTCCACCAGCATGTCCTTGACCACCTGGCGCTGCAGGTTTTCCTGGGAGCCACACAGGTTGCACGGGATGATCGGGAATTGCTTGAAGTCGGAGTAAGCCTGGATGTCCTTCTCGTTGCAATACGCCAGCGGGCGGATCACCACGTTGCGCCCATCATCGGCACGCAGCTTGGGCGGCATGGCCTTGAGCGAGCCGTTGAAGAACATATTGAGAAAGAACGTTTCAACGATGTCATCGCGGTGATGACCCAGGGCCATCTTGGTCGCGCCGATCTCATCGGCAAAGGTGTAGAGCGTGCCACGGCGCAGGCGCGAGCACAGTGAGCAGGTGGTCTTGCCTTCCGGGATCAGTTCCTTGACCACCGAGTAGGTGTCTTTCTCGACGATGTGGTACTCGACGCCCAGTTCTTTCAGGTAGGCCGGCAGCACATGCTCGGGGAAACCGGGTTGCTTCTGGTCCATGTTGACCGCCACGATTTCGAACTTGATCGGTGCGACCTTTTGCAGGTGCAGCAATACGTCGAGCATGGTGTAGCTGTCTTTGCCGCCGGAGAGGCAGACCATGACCTTGTCGCCGTCCTCGATCATATTGAAATCGGCGACCGCTTCACCGGCCAGGCGACGCAGGCGTTTTTGCAGTTTGTTCTGGTTGACTGTAAGAGTGCCCATGGCGCTTGGATCCGCAAAGGTGTGTGACGAAAAGCGCAGCATTTTACCGGTAAGACTGACGGAGTTCCAATGTGGGAGCTGGCTTGCCTGCGATAGCGGTGTGCCAGTCAACACCTGAGGTCCTGACAGGCCGCCATCGCAGGCAAGCCAGCTCCCACACTGGATCGCATGAATCCTGACAGACCGCACCGCGATTAGCGCCCGTGTTTACAGCGCAATTTGCTCTAAAGGCCCTACGGTTATTCCGGTCATCCCTTTCTATACTGCGACTTGAGGTCGCACATCTATCCAGACCTTTCAGGCCATTTGGCCCGTGGGCGCTCCGATGGGGGGCGATGGTAATAACGACAGGAGTGACTGGCATGATCCATCACGTCGTGGGGCTGTTTACCCATCCCGACCAGGAATGGCGGGAAATTCGTGGCGATAAAGAAGAAAGCATCGGCCACATGTACCTCACTCATACCCTGATTCTCGCGGCGATCCCCGCCATTTCCGCCTTTATCGGCACCACTCAGGTCGGCTGGGTCATCGGCAACCGCGCACCGGTGATGCTGACCCAGGAAAGCGCGCTGTGGATGACCCTCATGTCCTACGCGGCCATGCTGTGCGGCGTAGCCGTGATGGGCGCGTTCATTCACTGGATGGCTCGCACCTACGACGCCAGCCCAAGCATGGCCCGCTGCGTGGCGTTTGCCACTTACACCGCCACACCTTTGTTTATCGGCGGGCTGGCGGCGCTCTACCCGCATATGTGGCTGGGTATGGTCGTGGGCACGGCGGCGATCTGCTACACGGTGTACCTGCTGTATGTGGGGCTGCCAACCTTCATGAGTATCGACCCGGATGAAGGCTTCCTGTTTTCCAGTTCGGTACTGGCCGTGGGCCTGGTGGTGTTGGTGGCGATCATGGCCTTTACCGTGATCGTCTGGGGCCTGGGCGTCGGGCCGATCTACACCAGTTGACCGAAAAAACCCGCAGGCAAGGCCACCGCAAGGTGGCTTTGTGCGTTATGCATGACCATTCGGCGCCTGACAGATTCGGAAACACCCAACTTTGCGGCATACTGGGCGTCTCTGGAGATATGTACAGCATGCCCGAGCAACTCAATACCCGCGTCGAAGATTGTTTCCTGCAAGCCGAATCCTTTTTCAAACGAAGCTTCAAACGCCCCCAGGTCAGCCTCAAGCTACGGGGCCAGAAAGCCGGTGTCGCGCATTTGCACGAGAACCTGCTGCGCTTCAACCCTCAGTTGTACCGTGAAAACAGCCAACACTTTCTCAAGCAGACCGTGGCCCACGAAGTGGCCCACCTGATTGCTCACCAGTTGTTTGGCGAGCGTATCCAGCCCCATGGCGAGGAATGGCAGCTGATCATGCGCGGGGTGTACGAACTGCCGCCCGACCGTTGCCATACCTATGAGGTCAAGCGCCGGCAGGTGACTCGCTATATTTACCGCTGCCCGTGTGCGGACAGTGATTTTCCGTTTTCACCGCAGCGCCATGGGCTGGTGAATCAGGGCCGGCGGTATTTGTGTCGGCGGTGTCGGCAGACCTTGGTGTTCACCGGGGAAACTCGGGTGGAATGAGGGCCTCATCGCAGGCAAGCCAGCTCCCACATTTGGAACTGTGAACACAATCCAAAATGTGGGAGCTGGCTTGCCTGCGAAAGCGCCCTTTCAGTCAAACCACAACCTTGGCCTGGCGCAATGCCTCTATCCGCTGCGCACTGATCCCCAACTCCACCAACACCTCATCACTGTGCGCCCCTACCGCCACCCCAATATGCCTGGGCGCCGGCAACCCCTCGGAGAACTTCAGCGGGCAGGCCAATTGCGCTTGTGTCGAGCCATCCCCCCGGGGCACCTGGCTGACCAACTCCCGCGCCTTCAACTGTGGATGCTCCACCGCTTCGCTCAAACTCAACACCGGCTCCACACAGGCATCCACCCCGGCAAACAACTCACACAACTGGTCAAAACTGCGCTTCTCAAACTCTATCTGCAGCGCCTGCTTGAGCACGCCTTGCAGCTCGGGCGTCACGCTGTGTGCCGCCAGTTCCGGACGTCCCAGGGCCGCGCACAGCTGCTGCATAAACCCCGGTTCCAAACTGCCCACCGACATCCAGCGCCCATCGCGTGTGCGGTAGTAGTCATAGAAACTTGCGCCATTGAGCACATGGTTCTCCCACCCAGGCTCGACCCCGCAAGCCAGGTAACCGGCCCCGGCCATGGCGTTCAGGCTGAACGAGCAATCGGTCATGCTCACATCCAGGTACTGCCCCACCCCGCTCTGCTGCCTGGCAATCACCGCCGCCAGCAAGCCCACCACGGCATGCAGCGAACCGCCCGCCACATCCGCCAGTTGTACGCCCAGCGGCAACGGCCCGGTGTCCTGGCGCCCGGTATGGCTGGCCACGCCGGCCAACGCCAGGTAGTTGATATCGTGCCCGGCGCGGTCCTTATAGGGGCCGGTCTGGCCGTAGCCGGTGATCGACACATAAATCAGCCGCGGGTTGATCGCCTTCAGCGCCTCATAGCCTAGGCCCAGGCGCTCCATGACACCGGGGCGGAACTGTTCGAGCAGGATGTCATAGCCCTTGACCAACTCACGCACGATCTCCAGCGCCTCGGCCTGCTTGAGGTCCAGGGCCAGGCTGCGCTTGTTGCGGTTGAGGTAGGCATGGCTGGCCGAGGTGCCACGATCATGGGGCGGCAATACCCGCAACAAGTCCATCCGCGTGGGCGATTCGATACGCAGCACCTCGGCGCCCATGTCCGCCAGCATCAAGGAGGCAAACGGGCCGGGCAACAAGGTGGAAAAATCCAACACTTTAAGGGACGCCAAGGGACCTGACATAGGGACTCCAGTTGGGTTGCGAATACCCACAGACTAGGCAGCCAGGCGCCTGCCGGCAATCGTCAGAACAATCAACCACAGTGACCGTTTTGATCACGGCGGGCTTTTTCGCGGCGGCGGCTTTATCATTGGCCGACGTTTGTTGGCAGAGTCTTCCATGAAGTTTGCGATTGCACTGTATAGCGCCGCCCACGCGCCCTCTTCGCGCCGCGCCCTGTTGTTCGCCCAGGCGGCGCTGGCTGGCGGGCATGAGATTGTGCGGCTGTTTTTCTACCAGGACGGCGTGTACAGCGCGTCCACTAACATCGTCGCGCCCCAGGATGAGCAAGACATTGCGCGCCAATGGCGCGAGTTTGTCAGCCAGCACCAACTCGACGGCGTGGTGTGCATCGCCGCCGCCCTGCGCCGGGGCGTGCTGAATGCCGAGGAAGCTGCGCGCTATCAACGCAGCGCGGTCAACCTGGAAGCCCCCTGGGCGTTGTCGGGCCTGGGCCAATTGCATGACGCAATCCAGGACGCCGACCGCCTGATCTGTTTTGGAGGGCCGTGACATGTCCAAATCCTTGTTGGTGATCAGCCGCCAGGCCCCGTGGTCCGGGCCGAGTGCGCGGGAAGCGCTGGATATCGTGCTGGCCGGTGGCGCGTTCGATCTGCCTATTGGCCTGCTGTTCCTGGATGACGGCGTGTTCCAACTGGCGCCGAACCAAGCCGCCAAAGCCGTGCAACAGAAAGACCTGAGTGCCAATCTGCAGGCCCTGGGCCTGTTCGGCATTGACGACGTGTTCGCGTGCAGCCATAGCCTGTCTGCACGCGGGTTGCCGCCGCCTGCCCACGCGCAGGCGCTCGGCAGCCAAGCCATTTCCCAGCTGATTGACCGTTACGACCAGGTGATTACCCTCTGATGTCGACTCTCCATGTGGTGTCTCATTCCCCTTTTACTGACAGCCGCCTCGACAGCTGCCTGCGCCTCTGTGGCGCCGAGGACGCAATCCTGCTGTGTGGTGACGGCGCCTACGGCCTGCACACGCCCGCGCTTCAAACCAGAGGCGTGAAGGTGTTTGTGTTGGCCGAAGACATGCAGGCGCGCAACCTGCCGCTGCCCGACTGGGCTGACAGCGTCGACTACCCAGGCTTCGTGCAATTGTCGATCGACTACGACAAGGTCAACACTTGGCTATGAACACCCTGACCGTCGGCGCACGCACCCTGGAACTGGACAAGGACGGCTACCTTGTCGACCTCAACGACTGGTCCGATGAAGTGGCCAATGCCCTGGCCGCTGCCGAAGCCTTGGAGCTGACTCCGGATCACTGGGAGATCCTCGCCCTGCTGCGCCAGTTCTACACCGAATTCCAGTTGTCCCCCGCCACGCGCCCGCTGATCAAGTACACCGCCTTGAAGCTCGGCCCGCAGAAGGGCAACAGCCTGCACCTCAACAAACTGTTCAACGGCACTCCCGCCAAACTCGCCGCCAAACTGGCGGGCCTGCCCAGGCCGACGAATTGCTTATGACCGACTTTGCCCCCCTGACTCTCGTAACGCCCCAAGAGCATCCCTTTGCGCAGTTCGTGCGCATCCTCGGCAAAGGCAAGCGCGGCGCGCGCAACCTCACCCGTGAGGAAGCGCGGGAAGCCATGGGTATGCTGCTCGACGAAAAGGTCGAGGACACCCAGCTCGGCGCCTTCCTGATGCTGCTGCGCCACAAGGAAGAAAGCCCGGAAGAGCTCGCCGGCTTCACCGAAGCGGTCCGTGAGCGCCTGCACGCACCTGCGTTGAACGTGGACATCGACTGGCCGACCTACGCCGGTAAAAAGCGCCACCTGCCGTGGTTCCTGCTGGCAGCCAAATGCCTGGCACAGAACGGCGTGCGCATCCTGATGCACGGCGGCGGCGCCCACACCGCGGGGCGCTTGTACACCGAACAATTGCTGGACAGCTTGAACATCCCGCTGTGCCGCGATTGGCAGCAGGTCGAAAGCACATTTGCCCACGGCAACCTGGCGTTTATCCCGCTGGGTGATTGGGCGCCACAGTTGCAACGCATGATCGACTTGCGCAACACCCTGGGCCTGCGTTCGCCTATCCATTCCCTGGCGCGCCTGCTCAACCCACTGAATGCGCGCTGTGGCCTGCAAAGCATTTTCCACCCCGGTTACCAGGGCGTGCATCGTGATGCCAGCGGCCTGCTGGGTGACAACGTGATTGTGGTCAAGGGCGACGGCGGTGAGATCGAGATCAACCCCGACACCCTCAGTCATCTGTATGGCACCACTGGCGGCCAGAGCTGGGACGAAGAGTGGCCCGCCCTCTCCGACCAGCGCCACGTCAAGCCAGCAACGCTTGAGCCCGAGCACCTCAAAGCGCTGTGGCGCGGCGACGTTGAAGACAGCTACCCGCAACTGGCGTTGATCGCCACCATGGCGTTGGCCCTGCGCGGCCTTGGCCACCCACGGCAACAGGCGTTCGAATTGGCCCAACAGTACTGGGACGCACGGGATAAATCGATTTAATCGATCATTCACGCCGGTTCTTTGCGCTTTTAGTTCGAACTCATCCCTTTAGACTGGGCTCCAACGCTTATCAGCCAAGGAGCCAGTCATGGGTTTATTGATCGAAGGACAGTGGAAAGACCAGTGGTACGAAAGTAGCGCCGATGGCGCTTTCCAACGGGAACAGGCACAACGCCGCAACTGGGTGACCGCCGATGGCGCGCCAGGCCCGAGTGGCGAAGGCGGCTTTCAGGCCGAGGCCGGCCGCTATCACCTCTATGTGTCTCTCGCCTGCCCGTGGGCGCACCGCACCTTGATCCTGCGCAAGCTCAAAGGCCTGGAAAGCCTGATCGACGTCTCGGTGGTCAGTTGGCTGATGCTGGAAAACGGCTGGACCTTCGACAAGGCCCACGGCTCCAGCGGCGACAAACTCGACGGCTTCAACTTCATGCACCAGCGCTACACCGCCGATACCGCCGACTACACCGGGCGCGTCACCGTGCCGGTGCTGTGGGATAAACAGCTCAAGCGCATCGTCAGCAATGAATCGGCAGAGATCATCCGCATGTTCAACAGTGCGTTCAATGAACTGACCGGCAACACCCTGGATTTCTACCCCCAAGCCCTGCGCCCGACCATCGACGCCCTCAACGAACGCATCTACCCCGCCGTGAACAACGGCGTGTACCGCGCAGGCTTCGCCACCTCACAACAGGCGTATGAAAGCGCGTTTGATGATGTGTTTGCCGAGCTGGATCATCTGGAACAGCACCTGGGCAGGCATCGTTATCTGGCCGGTGAGTACCTGACCGAAGCCGATGTGCGACTGTTCACCACGCTGATTCGTTTTGATGCGGTGTATTACAGCCACTTCAAATGCAACCTGCGGCGGATTGCCGACTATGCGAACTTGTCGAACTGGCTAAGGGAGATGTATCAGTGGCCAGGCGTGGCCGAGACGGTGGATTTCGAGCATATCAAAGGGCATTACTATGCCAGCCATCGCACGATCAACCCGACGGGGATTGTGCCGAAGGGGCCGTTGCAGGGGTTTGAGAGCGAGCATGATCGCCATACATTGCCCGGCAAAGGTGTCTGGAGCTGACGTAAACCGCCTGTAGGAGCGAGCTTGCTCGCGAAGAGCGCCAACGATAACGCAGCGCTATCAGTTAGCCCTTGGCGTCCTTGAGTTTTTCGCGAGCAAGCTCGCTCCTACAGTGGGTCAGTCGTTCAGACTTGGGACTGGGCGCCCTCGAACCACTTGAGCTTTTCACGCAACACCACCACCTCACCCACAATCACCAATGTCGGCGCATGCACTTCATGCTCCGCCACCATGCGCGGCAGGTCGGCCAGGGTGCCGGTGAACACGCGCTGGTTGGACGTGGTGCCCTGCTGGATCAGCGCCGCTGGGGTATCTGCGGCACGCCCGTGCTTGATCAACTGCTCGCAAATAATCGGCAAGCCAATCAAGCCCATGTAGAACACCAGGGTCTGCGACGGCCCGACCAGATCCTGCCAGGGCAGATCCGAGGTATTGTTCTTCAGGTGGCCGGTGATGAAGCGCACCGATTGGGCATAGTCGCGATGCGTCAGCGGAATCCCGGCATAAGCCGCGCAACCACTGGCTGCGGTGATGCCCGGTACCACCTGGAACGGGATGCCGTGGGCCGCCAACTCTTCGATCTCTTCGCCACCACGACCAAAGATGAACGGGTCCCCCCCCTTGAGACGCAGCACGCGCTTGCCTTGCTTGGCCAGGTCGACCAGTTGCTGGTTGATCTGGTCCTGGGGCACCGCGTGATCGGCGCGACGCTTGCCGACGTACACGCGCTCGGCATCCCGACGGCACAGCTCCAGAATCGCCGGCGCCACCAAACGGTCGTACAGCACCACGTCGGCTTGCTGCATCAGGCGCAATGCGCGGAAGGTCAGCAAATCCGGGTCGCCCGGGCCCGCGCCCACCAGGTACACCTCACCGGGCGCATAAGGCGGCGCGCCATTGACCTTTTCGATCAACAGGCGCTCGGCCTCCTCGCCCTGCCCGGCCAACTGGCGGTCGGCAATCGGGCCCTGGAACACTTCTTCCCAGAACGCCCGGCGTTGCTGCACATCCGGGTACAACCCTTTGACCTGAGCCCGAAAACGCGCGGCCAGGCCAGCCAGTTGACCGTAGGTCGAAGGAATCCAGGTTTCCAGCTTGGCGCGGATCAGGCGCGCCAGTACCGGCGCGTCACCGCCGCTGGAGACGGCAATCACCAAGGGCGAACGGTCGACAATCGCCGGGAAGATCACGCTGCACAAGGCTGGCGCATCCACCACATTGACCGGCACGCAGCGACGCTTGGCATCACTGGACACTTGCGCATTCAGTGGCTCATCGTCGGTGGCCGCGATAATCAGGGTGCAACCGTCCAGGTCGGCCTCCTGATAACCGCGCAACATCAGTTCCCCGCCACTGCCCAGCACCAGCTCACGCAGCTGGCTTTCGATCTGGGGAGCAACCACCCGCAACACCGCGCCGGCGTCGGCCAGCAGTCGGGATTTGCGCAAGGCAATCTCCCCACCACCGACGACCAACACACGACTGCCGCGCAGGTTATGAAACAGCGGCAGAAATTCCATTTAGCGGATGACCTCAACGCCCGCCATGTACGGCTTGAGCACCTCAGGTACACGGATCGAACCGTCCGCCTGCTGGTAGTTTTCCAACACGGCCACCAGGGTACGGCCTACGGCCAGGCCCGAACCGTTGAGGGTGTGCACCAGCTCCGGCTTGCCGGTTTCCGGGTTGCGGAAACGCGCCTGCATGCGACGGGCCTGGAAGTCACCGCAGTTGGAGCACGACGAAATCTCGCGGTATTTGTCCTGGCTCGGCACCCACACTTCCAGGTCGTAGGTTTTCACGGCGCTGAAGCCCATGTCGCCCGTGCACAGGGCCAGTACGCGGTACGGCAGCTCCAGCAGCTGCAGCACGCGCTCGGCGTTGGCAGTCAGGCCTTCCAGGGCGTCCATGGAGGTCGAAGGCTCGACCACCTGCACCATCTCGACCTTGTCGAACTGGTGCTGGCGGATCATGCCGCGGGTGTCCCGACCCGAAGCGCCGGCTTCGCTGCGGAAGCACGGGCTGTGGGCAACCAGCTTCAACGGCAGTTGCTTGGCGTCGAGGATTTCGCCGGCGACGATATTGGTCAGCGACACTTCGGCCGTCGGGATCAGGTACAGGTCGGCTTCGCCGTCGCGGCTGATCTTGAACAGGTCTTCTTCGAATTTCGGCAGCTGGCTGGTGCCCATCAGCGCCGGTGCCTGAACCAGGTACGGGGTGTAGGCTTCTTCGTAACCGTGTTCGCCGGTGTGCAGGTTGATCATGAACTGCGCCAGGGCACGGTGCATGCGCGCAATTGGGCCGCGCAGCAAGGCAAAGCGTGCGCCGGACATTTTTGCCGCGGTTTCAAAATCCAGGCCACCGGTCAACTCGCCCAGGGCGACGTGGTCCTTGATCTCGAAATCGAAGGTTTTCGGCGTGCCCCAGCGGCGCACTTCGACGTTGCCGTCTTCGTCTTCGCCGACCGGCACGGATTCGTGGGGCAGGTTCGGAATGCCCAGCAGGATCGAATCCAATTGGGTCTGAATGCCTTCCAGCTCGATTTTGCCGTCGGACAGCTCAGTGCCCATGCGCTCGACATCCGCCATCAACGGCGCGATGTCTTCGCCGCGCTGCTTGGCCTGGCCGATGGACTTGGAGCGCGCATTACGTTCAGCCTGCAGTGCTTCGGTGCGGGTCTGGACGGTCTTGCGCTGTTCTTCCAGCGCTTCGATGCGCGCAACATCCAAGGCAAAGCCACGGGATGCCAGGCGGTCCGCTACGTCCTGAAGGTTGCTACGTAACAGTTTGGAATCGAGCATGTCGGTCTCTCGTTATCAAAGTTTGGTCAAGGACAGGCCAGCCCAAGTGGCGAGCAGCCCGCCGAATACGCTGATGGCCGCATAGCCAATCGCCAGCGGCACTTGCCCGCTTTCCAGCAGGCGCACGGTATCCAGTGAAAAGGATGAAAAAGTCGTCAGGCCGCCAAGAAAGCCAACCATCAAGCCGGCACGTACCTCGACAGGCACTTCCGGGCGTAACAAAAACAGGCCGTATAACACGCCGATCAACAGGCAGCCCACGATATTAACGGCGAGCGTCGCCGTATAGAAGTGTTTCGGCCAATTGGCGTTGATCCAATTACCGGTGGCAAAGCGCAGCAGTGTACCGGCGATACCTCCCGCCGAGACCGCGACCACCAAAGGAATCATGACTTTCTCCGCTGCCGGGGGCTCAGACGGTCGAGGGTGGCCAGGTGATTGAGCTTTTCACCGATCTTCAGCTCCAGGCCACGGGGCACCGGCTGATAGAACGGCTGCGGCGCCAGCTCATCGGGGAAGTAGTCTTCACCGGCCGCATAGGCGTCCGGTTCATCGTGGGCATAACGGTATTCGTCGCCATACCCCAGCTGCTTCATCAGCTTGGTCGGCGCGTTGCGCAGGTGCAGCGGCACCTCGAGGGAGCCATGTTCGGCGGCCGCACGCAGGGCCGACTTGAAGCCCATGTACACCGCGTTGCTTTTCGGCGCGCAGGCCAGGTAGGTGATGGCCTGGGCCACCGCCAGCTCGCCTTCCGGGCTGCCGAGGCGCTCCTGCACCTCCCAGGCGGCCAGGCACAGGCTCAAGGCGCGTGGGTCGGCATTGCCGATGTCTTCGCTGGCCATGCGCACCACGCGGCGCGCCAGGTACAACGGGTCGCACCCGCCATCGATCATGCGCGCAAACCAGTACAGCGCGCCGTCAGGGTTGGAACCGCGTACGGATTTGTGCAGCGCGGAAATCTGGTCGTAGAAGGCTTCGCCGCCCTTGTCGAAACGCCGACGTGTGTCACCCAGCAGGCTTTGCAACAGGTCGACACCAATCTCGCCGCCGTCTTCGGCCAGGTCGGAGGCGTTCTCCAGCAGGTTGAGAAAGCGGCGCCCGTCACCATCGGCGGCGGTCAGCAGAATCTTGAAGCCTTCATCGCTGAGGCTCAGCTGGCGCTTGCCCAGGCCCTTGTCTTCGCTCAAGGCGCGGTGCAGCAGCTTGTGCATCGCCGCTTCATCCAGGCTCTTGAGCACATAGACCCGCGCCCGTGACAGCAACGCGTTGTTCAATTCAAAGGACGGGTTTTCGGTGGTGGCGCCGATAAAGATCAGCGTACCGTCCTCGACATAAGGCAGGAACGCATCCTGCTGCGACTTGTTGAAGCGATGCACTTCGTCGACGAACAGGATAGTGCGCTTGCCGTATTGCCCGGCCTGCTGCTTGGCGACTTCCACCGCCTGGCGGATCTCCTTGACCCCGGCGAGCACCGCCGAGACCGTTTCAAAGTGCGCGTCCGAGACTTTCGCCAGCAACCGCGCCAGGGTGGTCTTGCCCACGCCCGGCGGGCCCCAGAAAATCATCGAATGCAACGCACCCTGCTCCAGGGCTTCACGCAAGGGCTTGCCCCGAGCGAGCAGGTGTTCCTGACCGACGTACTCATCCAGGTTGGTCGAACGCAAGCGCGCGGCCAATGGCTGGGCAATTGGGTCACTTCGAAACAGATCCATGGGCAGCGTTTGAAACCTCTGGGCAGTTTATTCCTGGATCACGTCGGCACCCTTGGGGATGTCGAACTTGAACTTGGACGCGGGCACCGGCTGGTTAGCCTTGACCCCGGAGAACAGGATATCGGTGCGCTGGCCGACGCTGTCGACCAGGCGCATGTTGTTGATCACGCCGTTGCCGAACGACAGGGACAGCGTGTCAAACAGCGTGTCCTTGGATTTTGGCTTGAGGGTGAACTCGATGACGTTGCTGGTCTGCTTGGAGGTGATGTCGAAGCTGTCGTTGATTTTCGACACATCACCCGACAGCAGCAGCGCTGGGGTCTGGTTCAGGCGCGGATCGAGCTTCTTGATGGTGGCCTGTTCCAGGTCCGGGTCCCACAGCGTGACTTTCTGGCCGTCGGAAACGATGGTCTGCTCCGCCTTGCCTTCGGTATGCCAGTAGAACAGCCCTGGGCGCTGCACGGCCATTTCACCGGCGGTTTCCTGCAGCTGGGTGCCGCCCGCATCCAGGGTCAGCTGGGAGAAACGCGCGGTGAGGGTCTGGGATTTGTCCAACAGGTTCTTCAGGCTGGCAACGGAAGCCGGGTCAGCGTGAGCCGAAACAGCGGTCAGGGCCAGGGCCGGCAACAACAGCATGCGGATAAAGCGCATGGGAGTCCTCATTGAGTAGTCAGGGCACGCCGCGTGTTGCCACGCGGCGCGGGATCAGTCGCGCATCTGCCCAGGGGCGATGACTTCACGCGAGCCATTGGTGTTCATTGCGGTCACGACGCCGGCCATTTCCATGGCTTCGATCATGCGGGCGGCGCGGTTGTAGCCGATTTTCAGCTTGCGCTGCACTGCGGAAATCGAGGCGCGGCGGCTTTCCAGTACGAAGGCAACGGCCTCGTCGTAGAGTGCGTCGGTTTCAGCATCATCGTCGCCACCGCTGCTGCCACCGTCGAAGCCGCTGCCGGCCTCTTCCACGCCAGCGAGAATGTCGTCGTTATATTCCGGCGCACCGCGCAGCTTCCACGCTTCGACCACACGGTGCACTTCGTCATCGGAAACAAAGGCACCGTGAACGCGAATCGGCAGGCTGGTGCCCGGCGGCATGTAGAGCATGTCACCGTGGCCCAGCAGTTGCTCGGCGCCACCCTGGTCGATGATGGTGCGCGAGTCGATCTTGCTGGAGACCTGGAACGCCATGCGCGTCGGGATGTTGGCCTTGATCAGGCCGGTGATCACGTCCACCGACGGGCGCTGGGTCGCGAGGATCAGGTGGATACCTGCCGCCCGCGCCTTCTGGGCGATACGGGCGATCAGTTCCTCAACCTTCTTGCCGACGATCATCATCATGTCGGCAAATTCATCGACCACCACCACGATGGTCGGCAGCTTGGTCAGCAACGGCGCTTCATCGTGAATGCTTTCGCGCTTGTACAGCGGGTCGGTCAGCGGTGTGCCGGCGTCCTGGGCTTCCTTGACCTTGGCGTTGAAGCCCGACAGGTTACGCACGCCCATCTTCGCCATCAGCTTGTAGCGGCGCTCCATCTCGGCAACGCTCCAACGCAATGCGTTAGCGGCGTCCTTCATGTCGGTGACCACCGGGCACAGCAGGTGTGGAATGCCTTCGTAGATCGACAGTTCCAACATCTTCGGGTCGATCATGATCAGCTTGGCGTCATCCGGCCCGGACTTGAACAGGATTGACAGGATCATGGCGTTCACACCCACCGACTTACCGGAGCCGGTGGTGCCGGCTACCAGCAGGTGCGGCATTTTCGCCAGGTCGGTAATCACCGGCTTGCCGCCGATGTCATGGCCGAGCGCCAGGGTGACCGGCGATTTGAAGTTGTCGTATTCCGGGGTCGACAGCACTTCGGAGAAGCGCACGATCTGCCGGTCTTCGTTGGGAATCTCGATACCCACGGTGGTCTTGCCCGGGATCACTTCCACCACGCGCACGCTGGTCACGGCCAGGGAACGCGCCAAGTCTTTGGCCAGGTTGGAAATGCGGCTGACCTTTACCCCGGCGGCCGGTTGGATTTCGTAACGGGTAATCACCGGGCCAGGATGGATCGAGTCCACCGACACTTCGACGCCGAATTCCTTGAGCTTGATTTCCAGCAGGTGGCCGACGGCCGCCAGGGATTCGGGGGAATAGTTGAGTTGTTTCTTTTCGGCCGGGTCCAGAATCGAGATCGGCGGCAAGGTGCCTTCGACAGCGCTGTCGATAAACAACGGTGCCTGTTTCTCTTTTTGCACGCGATGGCTGGGCTCCGGCGCCTTGGGCGGTGCCGGGGCGATCACCGGCGGCACCTGCTTTTCACGGTCCGACATGTGCTTGCTCAGGGCCTGCTCGCGCTCGATCAAGCGCTCCTTGACCTTGGCTTGCTCGCGTCGATCCGGCGTGCTTGGGGCCACCACCTCGTTGACACGGGTGTCCACCTCACGCAGCTGCGCCACCATTTGCTTGCGCTCAACACGGGCGGCCCACCAGCGGTTGGCGGCGCCCTGGAACAATTCGAACAGGTCGAGGGTGATCTTGCCGGTCACGTCCATCACCTTGAACCATGACAGGTCGGTGAATACCGTGAGGCCGAACAGGAACAGCGCGATGAACATCAGGGTGCTGCCCTGGATATTCAGGGTTCTGCGCGCCAGGTCGCCAAGGCTTTCGCCCAGGGCCCCGCCCGCGCCCGCCGGCAGGCCGGTCGGGGCATGGAAGTGGATATGCGCCAGCGCCGCGCCCGAGAGCACCAGGAACACCAGGCCGATCAGGCGCCAGGAGAACAGCCAGCCGCTCCACTGCCACGGCTCGTGACGCTGGCGGAAGATCTGCCAGGTCTTGATCGCCAGCAACAGCGGGAAAATGTAGGCGAAGTAACCCAGGATCATGAAGAGGATATCGGCGCTGTAGGAACCTACCGGGCCGCCGAAATTCTGCACATCATCGATCTTGCTGTTATGGCTCCAGCCCGGATCGTCCTTGCCATAGGTGAGCAAGGCCATCATCAGGAACAGGCACAGCGCACCGATGGCAATCAGTGCGCCTTCCTTGAGTCGGTAATGCAGGTGCTGGCGCCAGGCCGGTACGACTGCTGCTTTAGGTGCTGCGGCGGATTTCTTCAAAACGGGTCTATTCCTGCGCCTTTAGCGCGTCCATCTGTTGAATGACTACACACGACTGCTCTATCCGGAGCAGCTGAAAAATGAACGAATGTTGCTGAATCTACTTTTAACACCCGGTGACGGATAGGTGAAATGGCGATAACGCCACAATGGCCGCATTGTACGGGTTTGCGTGCGCGATGCCACACACTTGCCCCTCACCTGACTGCACGCACAATTTGAGCATGCATTGCCTTTGCTGACAAAGGCTTATGAGCTGTATTTAGCAATCCAGGCAAGCTTGGCATTGAGCCGGCATGCGCCAGACCCGATTACGACCACACCCGGTGTGCAGAGTTGCAGAAACACCCCCTCATGCTAATCCACGTCAATAGCCTATTCGGGCTGGCCCCGTGGCGCCGGGTCGTCAATAATCAACGCTTGCGGCGCAGGTGAATGACCTGCCACTCCCCTCCCCTACCGTAAGCCTGGATGCCATGCTGACCTGGTTACAACGCGACACCCTGACGTTCCCTCCCCTGGCCAAGGCCATGCGCGAACCCAACGGCCTGCTCGCCGCCGGTGGCGACCTGTCGGCCGAACGATTGATCCAGGCCTACCGCCATGGCTGCTTCCCCTGGTTCTCCGAAGGCCAGCCTATCCTCTGGTGGTCACCCGACCCGCGCACAGTGATATTCCCCGACGAGCTGCATGTTTCCCGCAGCCTGGGCAAATTACTGCGCCAGCAGCGCTATACCGTGACCTTCGACCAGGATTTCGCCGCCGTCATCCAAGCCTGCGCCGCGCCGCGCGCCTACGCCGATGGCACCTGGATCACCGAAGGCATCCAGCAGGCCTACCTGGAGCTGCACCAGCGCGGCTATGCGCATTCCGTCGAGGTCTGGGACCAGGGCGAACTGGTGGGCGGGCTATATGGCCTGGCGATGGGCCAGTTGTTTTTTGGCGAGTCCATGTTCAGCCGCGCCGACAACGCCTCCAAATTCGGTTTCGCCACGTTGACCCGGAAACTGCAAGCCTGGGGGTTTGTGCTGATCGACTGCCAGATGCCCAACGATCACCTGCACAGCCTGGGTGCCCGCGGCATACCGCGCAGCGTCTTCGCTGATTTCCTGCATAAACATCTGGACCAGCCCAACGCTGGGCCATGGGTTTCCTAGGCGACTTTCGCGCACGTGGCTTACACTTATTTCAAAGCTTATCCCGAGGGTTGATCATGACCGAGCTGGCGCGCTTGAAGTTCTATGCCACTCAAGCCCACTCATGCAGCTATCTGCCCGACGAGCAGGCCACCACGCTGTTCCTCGATCCCAGCCAGCCCATGGACGTGCATGTGTATGCCGACCTGTCCGAGATGGGCTTTCGGCGCAGCGGCGATCACCTGTACCGCCCCCATTGCCAGAACTGTAATGCCTGCGTGCCTGCGCGCATCCCGGTGGCGCAGTTTTCGCCCGACCGCAACCAGAAGCGCATTCTCAAGCGCAACGCCGACTTGACCGTACACGCTACTAGACCCCAATACAGCGAAGAATATTTCGATCTCTACCAACGCTATATCGAACAGCGCCACGCCGACGGCGATATGTATCCGCCCAGCCGCGACCAATTTTCTACGTTCCTGGTGCGTGACCTGCCCTTTTCGCGCTTCTACGAGTTCCGCCTCGACGGCCGCCTGCTGGCCGTGGCGGTAACCGACCTGCTGCCCAACGGCCTCTCGGCGGTGTACACCTTCTACGAACCGACCGAAGAACGCCGCAGCCTCGGGCGCTTCGCCATCCTGTGGCAAATAGGCGAAGCGCTGCGCCTGGAGCTGGAAGCGGTGTACCTCGGATACTGGATCAAGAACTGCAAAAAGATGAACTACAAGACCCAATATCGGCCCATTGAGCTGCTGATTAATCAAAGATGGGTCACGCTTAACTAGAACCCCTTGGCTTGAACACCCTTTTTCGGGCACAATGCACGCCGCTTTTGCCTGGCGCAGTTGCACCGGGCCATTCACTGGATACCGAGGGCTTTACTGCATGTCGAAAGAAGACAGCTTCGAAATGGAAGGCACTGTCGTCGACACCCTGCCCAACACCATGTTTCGTGTGGAGTTGGAAAATGGGCACGTCGTAACCGCGCATATCTCCGGCAAGATGCGCAAGAACTACATTCGTATTCTTACCGGTGACAAAGTGCGCGTCGAGCTGACGCCCTATGACTTGAGCAAAGGGCGCATCACTTACCGCGCTCGCTAAGCAAGTCAATACAAAACGCCCGGTTATGCCGGGCGTTTTTGTGTGCGCAGGATTTATAGGGACTGCAAAAACAACTGTAGGAGCGAGCTTGCTCGCGAAGAACCCAAGGACAACGCGGCGAATCAAACAGCATGCGTTATCGTTGACGATCTTCGCGAGCAAGCTCGCTCCTACAGGTTTACCCGTCCTGCAGGTCGATGTGCACCACGCCGCCATGCTCGGAGAACACAAAACGCCCGGTTATGCCGGGCGTTTTTTGTGTGTGCAGGATTTATAGGGACTGCAAAAACAACTGTAGGAGCGAGCTTGCTCGCGAAGAACCCAAGGACAACGCGGCGAATCAGACAGCATGCGTTATCGTTGACGATCTTCGCGAGCAAGCTCGCTCCTACAGGTTTACCGCTATCAGGCCATTTCCGCCGTGGTCTCGAACTCGAAGGTCAGCTCGCCGTCCTTCAGGTCGATGTGCACCACGCCGCCATGGTCGGAGAGTTCGCCGAACAGGATCTCTTCGGCCAATGGCCGCTTGATCTTGTCCTGGATCAGACGCGCCATTGGGCGTGCGCCCATTGCCGCATCGTAGCCGCCCTCTGCGATCCAACTGCGGGCCGCTTCCGTCACATCCAGCTGCACGCGCTTGTCTTCCAACTGCGCTTGAAGCTCGGTGAGGAACTTGTCCACCACGCTTTTGATGACCTCATGGCTGAGGCGACCAAACTGGATAATGGTGTCCAGGCGGTTGCGGAACTCCGGCGTGAAGCTCTTCTTGATCACTTCCATGGCATCAGACGAGTGATCCTGATGCGTAAAGCCGATCGAAGCCCGCGCCGCGGTTTCAGCACCGGCGTTGGTGGTCATGATCACGATGACGTTGCGGAAGTCCGCCTTGCGCCCGTTGTTGTCGGTCAGGGTGCCGTGGTCCATGACCTGCAACAGCAGGTTGAAGACTTCCGGGTGAGCCTTTTCGATTTCATCGAGCAACAATACGCAGTGTGGCTGCTTGGTGATCGCCTCGGTCAACAGGCCGCCCTGGTCGAAGCCGACATAGCCCGGAGGCGCGCCGATCAAGCGCGACACCGTGTGGCGCTCCATGTACTCGGACATGTCAAACCGCACCAGCTCGATACCCATGGCCTTGGCTAACTGGCGAGCCGCCTCGGTCTTGCCGACGCCGGTCGGGCCTGCGAACAGGAACGAACCGACTGGCTTGTCCGGCGACTTGAGGCCCGCACGGGACAATTTGATCGCCGTGGACAGCGAGTCGATGGCCGCATCCTGGCCAAACACGGTGAGCTTGAGGTCGCGCTCCAGGTTACGCAGCAGTTCCTTGTCGGAACTGGTGACGTGTTTTGGCGGAATCCGCGCGATCTTGGCCACGATGTCCTCGACCTGAGGCACGTCGATGCGCTTCACGCGCTTCTCGACCGGCTGCAGGCGCTGGTAGGCACCCGCCTCGTCGATCACATCGATGGCCTTGTCGGGCATGTGGCGGTCGTTGATGTAGCGCGACGCCAACTCAGCCGCCGCACGCAGGGCCTCATCGGTGTACTCGATGCCATGGTGCGCTTCAAAACGCCCCTTGAGCCCGCGCAGGATGCCGATGGTGTCTTCAACCGACGGCTCGGACACGTCAACTTTCTGGAAGCGACGCGCCAGGGCACGGTCTTTTTCGAAGATGCCGCGAAATTCTTGGAACGTGGTCGAACCAATGCAGCGGATATCACCGGAGGACAGCAGTGGCTTGAGCAGGTTGGAAGCGTCCATCACCCCACCGGAAGCCGCGCCGGCGCCAATGATGGTATGGATCTCGTCGATGAACAGGATGGCCTGCGGGCGTTTTTTCAGCTCGCCGAGCAACGCCTTGAAGCGCTTCTCGAAATCGCCACGGTACTTGGTCCCGGCGAGTAACGCGCCCAGGTCAAGAGAGTAGACGACACTGCTGGCCAGCAGGTCTGGCACCTGGTTGTCGACGATGCGCTTGGCCAGGCCTTCGGCAATCGCGGTTTTACCCACGCCCGCCTCGCCCACCAGCAATGGGTTGTTCTTGCGACGACGCGCCAGGATCTGCGCTACCCGCTCAACCTCATGCTCACGCCCCACCAGCGGATCGATCCGCCCCTGGCGTGCCATTTCATTGAGGTTGCTGGCATAAGCATCCAGCGGGTTGCTGGAAGAAGAAGACTCACCGCCCTCCTCGTCCTGCATGTCCTGCTCACCCTCGGAATGATCGCCGTGCCCAGGCACCTTGGAGATACCATGGGCGATGTAATTGACCACATCAATACGGGCAACGCTCTGCTGCTTGAGCAGGAACACGGCCTGGCTTTCCTGTTCGCTGAAAATCGCCACCAGCACGTTCGCGCCTGTGACCTCACGCTTACCGGAGCTCTGTACGTGGAACACAGCACGCTGCAATACCCGCTGGAAGCCCAGGGTTGGCTGGGTTTCGCGGTCCTCGTCATGCACGGGGATCAGTGGCGTGGTGGAGTCGATAAACTCCTGCAGGTCATGCTTGAGCTTGTCAAGATTGGCGCCGCACGCACGCAGGACCGTGGCGGCAGCTTCGTTATCCAAAAGTGCCAGCAAAAGGTGTTCGACGGTCATGAATTCATGACGCTTCGAACGAGCCTCCTTGAAGGCAAGATTGAGGGTGACTTCGAGCTCGCGGTTTAACATAGCTTCACCTCATACCCAAGTGGTCGGCGTTAACCGTCCTTCTCGATTTCACAGAGTAGCGGATGCTGGCTTTCCCTGGCGTACTGGTTGACCTGCATGGCCTTTGTCTCGGCGATGTCGCGGGTAAACACTCCACATACTGCCCGTCCTTCTGTGTGAACGGCCAGCATTACCTTGGTCGCCAACTCGCGGTTCAGGTTAAAAAACACCTCGAGCACTTCGACGACGAAATCCATCGGTGTGTAGTCATCATTAAACAAAACCACCTTGTACATCGGCGGCGCCTGTAAAGCAGGCTTCGCCTCCTGAACAGCAATGCCTGCAGAACCGTCGTCGTCATGTTCCTGATCCGGGCGATCCTGATTGAATGTTAGTCGAATCTGGCTGTTTGCATGCATGGGAAAGAAAGGTTCGTCAGTGGTTCAATTACAGTGGTGGGGGCGACCTGTCAGATTTTCAACTCTGACCCTTTGGTCACCTTGACTATCGGCGAAACGGTGTTACAACGAATAGAGCCCACAGTGGGTAAAAAAGGTCCGCGCAGTCAACCTTATTTATTCGGGTTAGGACGGATAGACAGGATGATACTCCAGTGATGGAGTCTGGTGCAGAGGGATATCGCGATGCTAAGTGGGAAGGTCAAGTGGTTCAACAATGCCAAGGGTTACGGCTTCATTATTGAAGACGGCAAGAGTGAAGACCTTTTTGCGCATTACTCAGCGATCAATATAGATGGGTACAAAACGTTGAAGGCGGGTCAGCCTGTAAGCTTTGAAATCATTCAAGGGCCAAAAGGCATGCATGCCGTAAATATTGCTCCTACGCCTGCCCCTGCGGAGAGTGCGAAACAGACAAAGGTTGAAAAATCAGAGAAGCAACGGGCCTGACCAGCCACTGAATAAAGCATTGAACGCAAACCGGCCGCCCTGGATCATCAGGGCGGCCGGTTCTGTCTGCCTGTTTACATATGTTTGATCAACGCATCACCGAAGCCCGACGACGACACCAACGTAGCACCATCCATCAGACGCTCGAAGTCATAAGTCACGGTCTTGGCCGAAATCGCGCCATTGGTGCCCTTGATGATCAAGTCAGCCGCTTCGACCCAGCCCATATGCCGCAGCATCATTTCCGCCGACAGGATCAATGAACCTGGATTGACCTGATCCTTGCCCGCATATTTAGGCGCAGTACCGTGGGTGGCTTCAAACATTGCCACGGTGTCAGACAAGTTGGCCCCCGGTGCAATACCAATACCGCCCACTTCCGCCGCCAAGGCATCGGACAGGTAGTCACCATTGAGGTTGAGCGTGGCGATCACGTCATACTCGGCCGGGCGCAGCAGGATCTGCTGGAGCATGGCGTCAGCAATCGCATCCTTGACCACTACATTCTTGCCGGTCTTGGGGTTCTTGAACTGCATCCAAGGCCCGCCGTCGAGCAGTGTCGCACCAAACTCTTCAGCCGCCACTTCGTAGGCCCACTCCTTGAAGGCACCCTCGGTGAACTTCATGATGTTGCCTTTGTGCACGATGGTCAGCGAATCGCGGTCGTTATCCACCACATACTGCAAGGCCTTGCGCGCCAGGCGCTTGGTGCCCTCTTTGGAGACCGGTTTGACGCCGATCCCGCAATCCTGGTCGAAACGGATCTTGGTAACGCCCATTTCCTCCTTGAGGAACTTGATCACCTTGATCGCTTCCGGCGAACCGGCCTTCCACTCGATGCCCGCGTAAATATCCTCGGAGTTCTCACGGAAGATGGTCATGTCCACGTCGCCAGGCTTTTTCACCGGGCTGGGGACGCCTTCGAACCAGCGCACCGGGCGTAGGCACACATAGAGGTCGAGTTGCTGGCGCAGCGCTACGTTCAACGAACGGATACCACCACCGACCGGCGTGGTCAGGGGGCCCTTGATAGACACCACGTAATCCTTGACCGCATCCAGGGTTTCCTGGGGCAGCCAGGTGTCCTGGTCGTAGACTTGAGTGGCCTTTTCGCCAGCGTACACCTCCATCCAGGAGATTTTGCGCTTGCCGCCGTAAGCCTTTTCAACAGCGGCATCGACCACCTTGATCATCACCGGGCTGATGTCGACGCCAATACCGTCTCCTTCGATGTAGGGGATGATCGGTTGGTCAGGAACATTGAGAGAATGGTCTGCATTGACGGTGATTTTGTCGCCGACTGCCGGAACCTGAATCTTCTTGTATCCCATGCTGAACTCCATCTATGGATTGAACATCTGGCTGCGTTCGAGCCTACTCCAGATAAATGGCGACTGAAACCTCACGCCATGCTCATTTGCATCGAAAACAGCACATTTGGTGGCCTACAAGCCTGAAAGCAAAGGGAAAAGCGCCAATCTTGAGCACATCTCACCACCCCACGCACCTGCGACCTTTAGACCAATGGACGAGCCCCCTTTTGTATGAAGGCTCAGCGTAAGCATAGCGACCTATGTATAATGCCGCCGCTGACCAAAGAGTCACGACGGCGGACCGCTCTAGAACGTAGCCTTTCGCCAGAAAGCCGGACTATTACCATAGCCCACCCGCTTGACGCTCGACTGATGCAAACCAAAATCACCGCGAAGAAACCTCGACATTTCGCTCATGGATGACTTTGAACGAACGCGCTCTACCCGGCGCATCTCGAGTTTCTGCGCACGCTTTCAGCAAAGAAGAGAGTTAATCCGAATATGCCCACCCGCTCGAAGATCATCTATACCTTCACCGACGAAGCCCCAGCCCTCGCCACCTATTCACTGCTGCCTATCGTAGAGGCCTTCACCGCTTCCGCTGATATTGCCGTGGAAACCCGCGACATTTCCCTCGCCGGGCGCATCCTCGCAAGCTTCCCCGAGCAACTGGGCACCAAGGCCATCCCGGACCACCTCGCCGAACTGGGCGACCTGGCCGTTACGCCTGAAGCCAACATCATCAAGCTTCCCAACATCAGCGCCTCGACCCCGCAGCTGCAAGCCGCGATCAAGGAACTGCAGGCCCAGGGCTACGCCCTGCCGGACTACCCTGAAACCGTAACCACCGACGCGGAAAAAGAAACCCGTGCACGTTACGACAAGGTCAAGGGCAGCGCCGTGAACCCGGTCCTGCGCGAAGGCAACTCTGACCGTCGCGCACCGCTGTCGGTCAAAAACTACGCACGCAAGCACCCGCACAAGATGGGCGCCTGGGCTGCCGACTCCAAGTCGCACATTGCCCACATGAACAACGGCGACTTCTACGGCAGCGAAAAAGCCGTGCAGATCGAAGCCGCTGACGCTGTGAAAATTGCGCTGGTTGCAAAGGACGGCACCACCACCGTTCTGAAGGAAAAGACCAACGTACAGGCCGGCGAAATCATCGACACCGCCGTGCTGAGCAAGAAAGCCCTGCGCAGCTTCATCGCCGCTGAAATCGAAGACGCCAAGAAGCAAGGCGTGCTGCTGTCGGTTCACTTGAAAGCCACCATGATGAAGGTCTCCGACCCGATCATGTTCGGCCAGATCGTTGCCGAGTTCTATAAAGACGCCCTGGCCAAGCACGCCACCGTGCTGGAACAGATCGGCTTCAATCTGAACAACGGCATCGGCGACCTGTACGCCCGCATCAAGGCGCTGCCGGCCGACCAGCAAGCGCAGATCGAAGCCGACATCCAGGCGGTCTACGCCGCGCGCCCTGCCCTGGCGATGGTCAACTCCGACAAAGGCATCACCAACCTGCACGTGCCGAGCGACGTGATCGTCGACGCCTCGATGCCAGCGATGATCCGTGACTCCGGCAAGATGTGGGGCACCGACGGCCAGCTGCACGACACCAAGGCTGTGATCCCGGATCGCTGCTACGCCACCATCTACCAGGCGGTCATCGAAGACTGCAAGGCCAATGGCGCGTTCGACCCAACCACCATGGGCAGCGTGCCAAACGTTGGCCTGATGGCCAAGAAAGCCGAAGAGTACGGCTCCCACGACAAGACCTTCCAGATCAAGGCTGACGGCGTTGTCCGCGTCACCGACAGCCAGGGCAACCTGCTGATGGAACAGAACGTCGAAGCTGGCGACATCTTCCGCATGTGCCAGACCAAAGACGCGCCGATCCAGGACTGGGTCAAGCTCGCCGTCAACCGTGCTCGCGCCAGCAACACCCCGGCCATCTTCTGGCTGGACCCCAAGCGCGCCCACGATGGTGTAGTCGTCGAGAAAGTTCAGGCTTACCTCAAAGACCACAACACCGAACGCCTGGACATCCGCATCATGGCCCCGGTCGATGCGATGAAGTTCACCCTGGAGCGCACCCGCAAGGGCCTGGACACCATCTCGGTGACCGGCAACGTATTGCGCGACTACCTGACCGACCTGTTCCCGATCATGGAACTGGGCACCAGCGCCAAGATGCTGTCGATCGTGCCGCTGATGAACGGTGGCGGCCTGTTCGAAACCGGCGCTGGCGGCTCGGCTCCAAAGCACGTGCAGCAACTGCTGGAAGAAAACTTCCTGCGCTGGGATTCTTTGGGCGAGTTCCTGGCCCTGGCCGCGTCCCTTGAGCATTTGGGTGTGACGTACAACAACCCCAAAGCCCTGGTGCTGTCCAAGACCCTGGACCAGGCCACTGGCCAGTTCCTGGACAACAACAAGTCGCCATCGCGCAAAGTCGGCAACATCGACAACCGCGGCAGCCACTTCTACCTGGCGCTGTACTGGGCACAAGCCCTGGCCGCCCAGACTGAAGACACTGCACTGCAAGCGCAGTTTGGTGAATTGGCCAAAACCCTGGCCGAGAATGAAGCAACCATCGTTGCCGAACTCAACGCCGTACAGGGCAAGCCAGTGGACATCGGCGGCTACTACGCGCCGAACCCAGAGCTGACCAGCAAAGCCATGCGCCCAAGCAACACCCTCAATGCGGCGATTGCCAAGTTGAAGTAAGGTTGTAAGGATGCAAAGAAGCCCCGGCCAAGTGCCGGGGTTTCTGTTTATCGGGACTTCACTGAAGAAACCCCATCAAATGTGGGAGCTGGCTTGCCTGCGATTGCAGTCTGTAGGAGCGAGCTTGCTCGCGAAAAACTCAAAGGCGCCGCGTTCATTCAGCAAGCACGCGTTATCGTTGACGTTTTTCGCGAGCAAGCTCGCTCCTACAGAAGGCAACTACCGCTTAACTGACTGGCATTAAGGCAAGCCAGCTCCCACATCGACCGTACCACCTTCCAGATACCGAGGTTTGCAATGACCTGGCTCCCCCACATCACCGTCGCCACCATCGTCGAAGACAACGGCCGCTTCCTGATGGTCGAAGAACTCAAGGGCGGCCGCGCCGTGCTCAACCAGCCCGCCGGCCACCTGGACCCGAACGAAACCCTGACCGAAGCCGCCGTGCGCGAAACCCTCGAAGAAACCGGCTGGGACGTGGAAGCCACCGGCATCGTCGGCATCTACCTGTACACCGCACCAAGCAATGGCGTGACCTACCAACGGGTCTGCTTTATCGCCAAAGCCCTGAGACACCACCCGGAGTATCAACTCGACGAAGGCATCCTGCGCGCCCGCTGGCTGACCCGTGACGAGCTGATGGCCGTGCGCGACGACTGGCGCAGCGAGCTGATTATCCGCTGCATCGATGATTACCTGGCCGGCCAACGCCACAGTCTCGAATTGATCCGCCCTTCTCTTTAGCCTTGCGGGCCCAGGCCTGCTAGAATCGCGTCCTTTTTCAAGACACCCGTTGAAACCCTATGCGTGATCCAGCCCCTTCTGACACACAAAAGAAGCGCGTCATCGTCGGCATGTCCGGCGGCGTGGATTCTTCCGTTTCCGCCGTTCTGCTCATGGAGCAGGGTTATGAGGTGGAAGGCCTGTTCATGAAGAACTGGGAAGAAGACGATGGAACGGAATACTGCACCGCCATGGACGACTTGGCGGACGCCCAGGCCGTGTGCGACAAGATCGGTATCAAGCTGCACACCGCCAACTTCGCCGCTGAATACTGGGACAACGTGTTCGAGCACTTCCTGGCCGAATACAAGGCCGGCCGCACGCCGAACCCGGACATCCTGTGCAACCGCGAAATCAAGTTCAAGGCGTTCCTCGACTACGCCATGATGCTCGGCGCCGACCTAATAGCTACCGGCCATTACGTGCGCCGTCGCGATATCGATGGCCACACCGAATTGCTCAAGGGCCTGGACCCGAACAAGGACCAGAGCTACTTCCTGCACGCCGTGGGCGGTGAACAGATCGCCAAGACCCTGTTCCCGGTCGGCGAGCTGGAAAAGCCCGAAGTGCGCAAGATCGCCGAGAAACACGGCCTGGCCACCGCCAAGAAGAAAGACTCCACCGGTATCTGCTTTATCGGCGAGCGGCGCTTCAGCGACTTCCTCAAGCAATACCTGCCCGCGCAACCGGGCGAGATCAAGACCACCGACGGTGAAGTGATCGGCCGTCACCATGGCCTGATGTACCACACCATCGGCCAGCGCCAGGGCCTGGGCATTGGCGGCCTGAAGGACGCTGGCGAAGAGCCGTGGTACGTGCTGGTCAAAGACCTGGAAAACAACGTGCTGGTGGTCGGCCAAGGCAATGAGCACCCGCTGCTGTTCTCCGGCGCCCTGCTCGCTTCCGAGATCTACTGGGTCAACCCGATCGACTTGAGCACCCCGCGCCGCCTGACCGCCAAAGTGCGTTATCGCCAGAGCGACCAGCCCTGCACCCTGGAAAAGACCGCCACCGGTTACCGCGCCACCTTCGATGACCCGCAACGCGCGGTCACCCCTGGCCAGTCCGTGGTGTTCTATGACGGCGAGATCTGCCTGGGCGGCGGCGTGATTGAAGTCGCGCAAGCCTGGAGCAATCCGGCATGAGCCCGACCCAGGAGCAATTGACGGCCCTTGGCGGTGTGTTTCTCGCTGCGGTACTGGTGGACAAGATCGCCAAGACCGGCCAGGTCACGGAAGCCGGCCTGACCTGCATGCTCGGCAGCCTGCTGATCCGCGACCCCAAGGACACCCTTGAGGTTTACGGCGGCGACGACTTGGCGCTGCGTGAAGGCTATCGCGCCCTGATCGGCGCCCTGGAGCGCGACCCCAGCACCTTGCAGCGCGAACCGTTGCGCTACGCCCTGTCGATGCTTGGCCTTGAGCGCCAGTTGGCCAAGCGCGACGACCTGCTGGACACCATCGGCAAGCGCTTGCCGCAGATCCAATCCCAGGTAGAACACTTCGGCCCGGCCCACGAAAACGTGATTGCCGCCTGTGGTGCGCTGTACCAGGACACCTTGAGCACCCTGCGCCAGCGTATCCAGGTGCACGGCGACATGCGCAACCTGCAGCAACCCAACAATGCGTCGAAAATCCGCGCCCTGCTGCTGGCCGGTATTCGTTCGGCACGCTTGTGGCGCCAACTGGGCGGTCATCGCTGGCAGCTGGTGATCAGCCGACGCAAATTGCTCAAAGAGCTTTACCCGTTGATGCGCAACGAATAAGTCGCACCAGCAGGCTGTTTTCAAGCCATTACGCGTAATACGCCGGTCAGTTGGCGACGGACCGGCGGATTTTTTCATGTATGATACGCGCCCCATTTCGTTGCCCGACTGTCCGAGAACACCCCATGCAGCTCTCTTCGCTCACTGCGGTTTCCCCTGTTGACGGCCGCTACGCCGGCAAAACCCAGGCCCTGCGCCCTATTTTCAGCGAGTACGGCCTGATCCGTGCCCGTGTCCTGGTTGAAGTGCGCTGGCTCCAGCGCCTGGCCGCTCATCCCGCCATCAGCGAAGTGCCGGCGTTCTCCGCCGAGGCCAACGCTGTATTGAACACCCTGGCGGAAAACTTCTCCCTGGAGCACGCCGAGCGTGTGAAAGAGATCGAGCGCACCACCAACCACGATGTAAAAGCCATCGAGTACCTGCTCAAAGAGCAAGCGGCCCAACTGCCGGAACTGGCCCAGGTCAGCGAGTTCATCCACTTTGCCTGCACCAGCGAGGACATCAACAACCTGTCCCACGCCCTGATGCTGCGCGAAGGCCGTGATGACGTGATGCTGCCGCTGATGCGCCAGACTGCCGAAGCCATCCGCGAGTTGGCAATCCGTTTCGCTGCCGTGCCGATGCTGTCGCGCACCCACGGCCAGCCGGCCTCGCCGACGACACTGGGCAAAGAACTGGCCAACGTGGTGTACCGCCTGGAGCGCCAGATCGCCCAAGTCGCCGCCGTGCCATTGCTGGGCAAGATGAACGGCGCCGTAGGCAACTACAACGCGCACCTGTCGGCTTACCCTGAGATCGACTGGGAAGCCAACGCCCGCGCCTTCATCGAAGACGAACTGGGCCTGGGCTTCAACCCCTACACCACGCAGATCGAACCGCACGACTACATCGCCGAGCTGTTCGACGCTATCGCACGCTTCAACACCATCCTGATCGATTTCGATCGCGATATCTGGGGCTACATCTCCCTGGGCTACTTCAAGCAACGCACCATTGCCGGCGAAATCGGTTCTTCGACCATGCCGCACAAGGTCAACCCGATCGACTTCGAAAACTCCGAAGGCAACTTGGGCATCGCCAACGCCCTGTTCCAGCACCTGGCCAGCAAGTTGCCGATCTCCCGCTGGCAGCGCGACCTGACCGACTCCACCGTACTGCGCAACCTCGGCGTGGGCTTTGCCCACAGCGTGATCGCGTACGAAGCCAGCCTCAAAGGCATCAGCAAGCTGGAGCTCAACGAGCAGAAGATTGCCGCTGACCTGGACGCGTGCTGGGAAGTATTGGCCGAGCCGATCCAGACCGTAATGCGCCGCTACAACATCGAAAACCCCTACGAGAAGCTGAAAGAATTGACGCGCGGCAAGGGCATCAGCCCCGAAGCACTGCAAACTTTCATCGACGGCCTGGACATGCCAGCCGCGGCCAAGGCCGAGCTGAAACTGCTCACCCCGGCCAACTACATCGGCAACGCTGTAGCGCAAGCCAAGCGCATCTGATCCAAGCAAGCTCCTTTGAGACGCCCGGCCGCGCCGGGCGTTTTTATTCCTGTCTTAAAAGTGCTTTTTTTCAATAGGTTACACATGAATCCTGATATCCCTCTTCAACTTCTGGGCGGCATCACGGCACGGGAATTCCTGCGCGACTACTGGCAGAAAAAACCGCTGCTGATCCGCCAGGCCATCCCTGACTTCGAAAGCCCGATCGACGCCGACGAACTGGCAGGCCTGGCCCTGGAAGAAGAAGTCGAGTCGCGCCTGGTGATCGAACACGGCGAGCGCCCGTGGGAACTGCGTCGTGGCCCGTTCGCCGAAGACGCTTTCAGCACCCTGCCCGAGCGTGAGTGGACCCTGCTGGTGCAGGCGGTCGACCAGTTCGTGCCGGAAGTGGCTGAGCTGCTGGAGCACTTCCGCTTCCTGCCGAGCTGGCGTATCGACGATGTGATGATCAGCTTCGCCGCGCCGGGTGGCAGCGTCGGTCCGCATTTCGATAACTACGATGTGTTCCTGCTGCAGGCCCAGGGCAAGCGCAACTGGAAGATCGGCCAGATGTGCAATTCCGAAAGCCCGTTGCTGCAACACGCCGACCTGCGCATCCTCGCCGAATTCGAAGAAAGCGCCGAATGGGTACTGGAACCGGGCGACATGCTCTACCTGCCGCCACGCCTGGCGCATTTCGGCATTGCCGAAGACGACTGCATGACCTATTCCGTGGGCTTCCGTGCGCCGAGCGCCGCCGAAGTGCTGACCCACTTCACCGACTTCCTCAGCCAGTACCTGACCGACGAGGAGCGCTACACCGACGCCGACGCTCAGCCGGTCAGCGACCCGCACCAGATTCAGGGCGACGCACTGGACCGCCTCAAGGGTCTGCTCGCCGAGCACATGAGCGATGAGCGCATGCTGCTGACCTGGTTCGGCCAGTTCATGACCGAACCACGCTACCCGGAACTGGTAGCCGGCGAAGAGTTGGGCGAAGAAGACTTCATCAACAGCCTGCAAGACGGCGCGATCCTGGTGCGCAACCCGAGCGCGCGCCTGGCCTGGTCCGAAGTGGACGACGACGTCCTGCTGTTCGCCAGCGGCCAGAGCCGTTACCTCCCAGGCAAACTGCGTGAACTGTTGAAGCTGGTGTGCTCGGCCGATGCACTGCACAGCGAAAACCTGGGCGAGTGGCTGGCCGACGAAGACGGTCGCGACCTGCTGTGCGAACTGGTCAAGCAAGGCAGCCTGGGGTTCGCGGATGAATAAAATTCACGTAAGTGTCGCGGACTGGCGAAAGGATATCGACGAGATTCGGCGCATTCGTGAAGCGGTATTTATCGCCGAACAATCGGTTCCGCCTGAACTCGAGTGGGACGCCGATGATGCCGATGCGGTGCATTTTCTGGCATTCGAAGGCGATTTCCCGATTGGCACCGCTCGACTGCTGCCCAGCGGCGAGATTGGTCGCGTATCGGTGCTCAAGGACTGGCGCGGGCTGAAAGTCGGCGACAAGCTGATGGAAGCCGTGATTGGCGTAGCCGAGCAACGTGGCCAGACCCGTCAGTTCCTGAGTGCGCAGGTGTATGCGGCGCCGTTCTATGAGCGACTGGGTTTCAAGATTGTCAGCGATGAGTTTCTTGAAGTCGGGATTCCGCATGTGGATATGGTGCGCGGGGGCTGATTCGAGACCCAGTCACCTTTATCGCAGGCAAGCCAGCTCCCACATTTGACTGCATTCCAAGTGTGGGAGCTGGCTTGCCTGCGATAGCTATTTCAGCAACACCCTGAATGCCCTGCCTGCCAGGGCATTTTGCCGTCTACGATTCAACTTGCACCCTGCCAGGCCGACAAACTGGCACTATCAAGCCAATGACTCGCAGAGATAACGGACATGTCCCTACGCACCCTGCTCACCGCCCTCCTGATGACCGTCAGCGCTTGCGCCATGGCCGCCACCGAAGTCGTCAACCTGAACAACCGCACCAGCGCCGACCTGTTACCGGTCGCGCAAAACTTCATCGGCAAGGACGGCACCGTCAGCGCCTACGGCAACCAACTCATCGTTAACGCCGAGCCCGCCAAGATCGAGGGATTGCGCGCACTGCTCGGCCAATTGGACACCCCGGCCAAACGCTTGCTGATCACCGTCGATACCAACGAGAACAACCAGCAGCACAGCGGTGACAGCCAGACCCGCATCATCAGCTACGGCACTGCCAGCCGCGACGGTGGCGTGCAGCAGATCCAGGCCAGCGAAGGCGTGCCTGCGCTGATCCAGGTCGGCCAGAGCGTACCGCTGACCACCACGCAGCAGGACAGCTACGGCCGCCTGCAGAACCAGACCCAGTATCGCAACGTCACCCAGGGCTTTTACGTGACCGCCAGCGTCACTGGCGAAACCGTACACCTGGCCATCAGTACCAACCGTGACCGCATGAGCCAGGAACGTCCCGATGTAGTGAACGTGCAAAGCACCGACACAACTGTCAGCGGCCGCTTGGGCGAATGGATCCCCCTGGCCGGCATCAATCGCGAAACCCAGGCGGACAAATCCTCTACAACCCGCAGCTACTCTACTCAGGGCCGCGATGACCTGACTTTACGGGTCAAGGTCGACACCCTGAACTGAAGCACCGAAAACTGACTGGCAAGTCGCATTAGACTAAAGATGTAGTGCCACAAAAAAAGCACTACAAAACATTTGACGAGCCAAAAAAGCATGGGCATGATGGCCTCGCTCCCGCTAATCAGGGGCCCTGGCAAGGGCCCTCGGATCGCTGCTCTAAGCTACCCACCTGAGCCGATTCGTGTCTGTACCGCCCACAAGGTGTGTTTGACGTTGGTTGCGACTGGAACGAAGTTGTCCCGAGGGACGGAAGCTAACCAGGTAACCCGGCTACACACTGATGGATCGTACAAAGGCCCACGACGCCCGAAGACCGTTCGCAGTTTGCCCTTACCTGCTCAACTCCCCCTTTGAGCCCCATCGTTCATCCCGTCGCCTACCTCCGTCAGATTCGACTTGAACACCAAAGCTTCTGGTCAGCGAGCAACCCTACCCAGGCAACGAATGCCGGGCTGGCAAACGGATACTTCAAACAAGACGCGACGAGGTTTTTCCCCATGGCACTGACACGCGAACAGCAAATTGCAGCCCTTGAAAAAGACTGGGCTGAAAACCCACGCTGGAAAGGCGTAACCCGCGCTTATTCCGCTGCTGACGTCGTCCGCCTGCGTGGCTCGGTTCAACCTGAGCACACCTTTGCAAAACTCGGCGCCGAGAAGCTGTGGAACCTGGTCACCCAAGGTGCCAAGCCTTCTTTCCGTCCCGACAAAGATTTCGTCAACTGCATGGGCGCCCTCACTGGCGGCCAGGCAGTCCAGCAGGTAAAAGCCGGTATCCAGGCGATCTACCTGTCCGGCTGGCAAGTGGCAGCGGACAACAACTCCGCTGAATCCATGTACCCCGACCAATCGCTGTACCCGGTGGACTCGGTGCCAACCGTGGTCAAGCGCATCAACAACTCGTTCCGCCGTGCCGACCAGATCCAGTGGAAAGCCGGCAAGAACCCGGGCGATGAAGGCTACATCGACTACTTCGCGCCAATCGTGGCCGACGCCGAAGCCGGTTTCGGCGGCGTACTCAACGCTTACGAACTGATGAAGAGCATGATCGAGGCAGGCGCTGCCGGCGTGCACTTCGAAGACCAGTTGGCTTCGGTGAAAAAATGCGGCCACATGGGCGGCAAGGTACTGGTACCGACCCAGGAAGCCGTACAGAAGCTGACCGCTGCTCGCCTGGCCGCTGACGTGGCCGGTACGCCGACCATCATCCTGGCGCGTACCGACGCCAACGCAGCAGACTTGCTGACCTCGGACTGCGACCCGTACGACCAGCCGTTCGTCACTGGCGAACGCACCCAGGAAGGCTTCTATAAAGTACGCGCCGGTCTTGACCAGGCCATCGCCCGTGGCCTGGCCTACGCGCCGTACGCCGACCTGATCTGGTGCGAAACCGCCAAGCCGGACCTGGACGAAGCGCGCCGCTTTGCCGAAGCAATCAAAAAGGAATACCCGGACCAACTGCTGTCCTACAACTGCTCGCCTTCTTTCAACTGGAAGAAGAACCTGGACGACGCGACCATCGCCAAGTTCCAGCGCGAACTGTCGGCCATGGGCTACAAGCACCAGTTCATCACCCTGGCGGGCATCCACAACATGTGGCACAGCATGTTCAACCTGGCGCACGACTACGCCCGCAACGACATGACTGCCTACGTGAAACTGCAGGAGCAGGAGTTCGCTGACGCCGCCAAAGGCTACACCTTCGTGGCGCACCAGCAGGAAGTGGGCACCGGCTACTTCGACGACATGACCACCGTGATCCAGGGCGGCACCTCGTCCGTGACCGCGCTGACCGGCTCGACCGAAGAAGAGCAGTTCCACTAAGTACCGCGTACACGGCCACTGCGGCCCCACGGAAGACCTAACCGCAGTGCCGCGCAACAATCACGCCCCGACTGGTTCGGGGCGTTTTTTTGCCTCAAAAAAAGGCTCATAGCCCCCTGTAGGAGCGAGCTTGCTCGCGAAAAACCTGAGAACACCGCTGGCTGGCTGGTTACCCGCGTTATCGTTGACGATTTTCGCGAGCAAGCTCGCTCCTACAGAGAGCGCGCGTATGAGCTGGTTTTTTGCGCAAAACATTGATCCAGAGCGGTATCCGCGCCAGCCCAATCGGGTAAAAGAGCCGTTGCAGCAACTAAGCAGCACTCAAGCAAGTAACGCTAACTTCCCGCGCCACATGAGAAACACTCGCTTAAACCCCACGCAAACAATATTCATTATCATTTGACACTTGAAAACTTCGTTACAGCTTAAACAAAACATATTTGATGAAAAGCCCGCTAATGCCCACACCACAAGGGCTACAGCCCCAAGAAGGTGCACTATGTGCTTATTCCACCGAATAATTTCGCCCTGGGAATTTTACTTGCCCGGTGTTTAGCCATAAAATCACCGCGATTGATTGCAGTGCGACATATCGTCACTGCATCGTTACTTTTTCGAGCTCAGAGACCTTTGCTCTCTGTTAAGGATTTCCAGCATGACCGACGCGACAGGACTCATGGCCCACAACTGGGGCTTTGCCATTTTCCTCCTCGGTGTTGTAGGCCTTTGCGCCTTCATGCTCGGCGTGTCCAGCCTCCTCGGGTCAAAAGCCTGGGGCCGCAGCAAAAACGAACCGTTCGAATCCGGCATGCTACCTACAGGTGGCGCCCGCTTGCGGCTCTCAGCCAAATTCTATCTGGTCGCGATGTTGTTCGTGATCTTCGATATCGAAGCCCTCTTTCTCTTTGCATGGTCTGTGTCCGTCCGCGAAAGCGGCTGGACCGGATTCGTCGAAGCTCTCGTTTTCATAGCAATTCTGTTGGCAGGTCTTGTCTACCTGTTCCGAGTGGGCGCCCTTGACTGGGCTCCGGAAGCTCGTCGCAAGCGGCAGGCGAAGCTGAAACAATGAGGCTTTGGCAATGCAATACAATCTCACCAGGATCGACCCGGATGCTCCTAACGAGCAGTACCCCATCGGCGAGCGGGAAACCGTTTCCGACCCGTTAGAAGATCAAGTCCACAAAAACATCTACATGGGCAAGCTGGAAGACGTGCTGAGTGGCGCGGTCAACTGGGGGCGTAAGAACTCCCTGTGGCCGTACAACTTCGGCCTTTCGTGCTGCTACGTGGAAATGACCACCGCCTTCACGGCGCCCCACGACATCGCGCGCTTTGGCGCCGAAGTTATCCGGGCCTCGCCGCGCCAGGCGGATTTCATGGTTATCGCCGGTACCTGCTTCATCAAGATGGCGCCGATCATCCAGCGTCTCTATGAGCAAATGCTCGAGCCTAAATGGGTTATCTCCATGGGTTCGTGCGCCAACTCCGGTGGCATGTACGACATCTACTCGGTCGTTCAAGGGGTGGACAAGTTCCTGCCCGTGGACGTCTACGTGCCTGGCTGCCCGCCCCGTCCCGAAGCGTTCCTGCAAGGCTTGATGCTGCTGCAGGAATCGATTGGCAAGGAGCGTCGCCCACTGTCCTGGGTGGTCGGTGATCAAGGCGTGTATCGCGCCGAGATGCCGTCTCAAAAGGAACAGCGCCGCGAACAGCGAATCGCAGTCACCAACCTGCGCAGCCCCGACGAAGTCTGATCCAGCCCGCTTCTTTTATAGAACGAAAACCTGGCTTCATTCTTTACGTTGACCGAAAGCGATAAAAAACCATGACTACAGGCAGTGCTCTGTACATCCCGCCTTATAAGGCAGACGACCAGGATGTGGTTGTCGAACTCAATAACCGTTTTGGCCCTGACGCCTTCACCGCCCAGGCCACACGCACCGGTATGCCGGTGCTGTGGGTGGCGCGTGCCAGGCTCGTCGAAGTCCTGAGCTTCCTGCGCAACCTGCCCAAGCCGTACGTCATGCTCTATGACCTGCATGGCGTGGACGAGCGTCTGCGCACCAAGCGCCAGGGCCTGCCGAGCGGCGCCGATTTCACCGTGTTCTACCACCTGATGTCGCTGGAACGTAACAGCGACGTGATGATCAAGGTCGCCCTGAGCGAGAGCGACCTGAGCGTCCCGACCGTCACCGGTATCTGGCCGAACGCCAGCTGGTACGAGCGTGAAGTCTGGGACATGTTCGGCATCGACTTCCCGGGCCACCCGCACCTGACGCGCATCATGATGCCGCCGACCTGGGAAGGTCACCCGCTGCGCAAGGACTTCCCTGCCCGCGCCACCGAATTCGACCCGTTCAGCCTCAACCTGGCCAAGCAGCAGCTGGAAGAAGAAGCCGCGCGCTTCCGCCCAGAAGACTGGGGCATGAAGCGTTCCGGCACCAACGAGGACTATATGTTCCTCAACCTGGGCCCGAACCACCCTTCGGCCCACGGTGCCTTCCGTATCATCCTGCAACTGGACGGCGAAGAGATCGTCGACTGCGTCCCGGACATCGGCTACCACCACCGTGGCGCCGAGAAGATGGCCGAGCGTCAGTCCTGGCACAGCTTCATCCCGTACACCGACCGTATCGACTACCTCGGCGGCGTGATGAACAACCTGCCGTACGTGCTCTCGGTCGAGAAGCTGGCCGGCATCAAGGTACCGGACCGCGTCGACACCATCCGCATCATGATGGCCGAGTTCTTCCGCATCACCAGCCACCTGCTGTTCCTGGGTACCTATATCCAGGACGTCGGCGCCATGACTCCGGTGTTCTTCACCTTCACCGACCGTCAGCGCGCCTACAAGGTCATCGAAGCCATCACCGGTTTCCGCCTGCACCCGGCCTGGTACCGCATCGGCGGTGTGGCCCACGACCTGCCGAACGGCTGGGAGCGCCTGGTCAAGGAATTCATCGACTGGATGCCCAAGCGTCTGGACGAATACCAGAAAGCCGCCCTGGACAACAGCATCCTCAAAGGCCGCACCATCGGCGTCGCGCAGTACAACACCAAAGAGGCCCTGGAATGGGGCGTCACCGGTGCCGGCCTGCGTTCCACCGGTTGCGACTTCGACCTGCGTAAAGCGCGCCCGTACTCCGGCTACGAGAACTTCGAGTTCGAAGTACCGCTGGCGGCCAATGGCGATGCCTACGACCGTTGCATCGTGCGCGTCGAAGAAATGCGCCAGAGCCTGAAGATCATCGAGCAATGCATGCGCAACATGCCGGCCGGCCCGTACAAGGCGGATCACCCGCTGACCACGCCGCCGCCAAAAGAACGCACGCTGCAGCACATCGAAACCCTGATCACGCACTTCCTGCAGGTTTCGTGGGGCCCGGTCATGCCGGCCAACGAATCCTTCCAGATGATCGAAGCGACCAAGGGTATCAACAGTTATTACCTGACGAGCGATGGCGGCACCATGAGCTACCGCACCCGGATTCGTACCCCAAGCTTTGCCCACTTGCAGCAGATCCCTTCGGTGATCAAAGGCGAGATGGTCGCGGACTTGATTGCGTACCTGGGTAGTATCGATTTCGTTATGGCCGACGTGGACCGCTAAGCATGAACAGCACGCTTATCCAGACAGACCGTTTCACCTTGAGTGAAACCGAGCGCTCGGCCATCGAGCACGAGCTGCATCACTACGAAGACCCGCGCGCGGCGTCTATCGAAGCCTTGAAGATCGTCCAGAAGGAACGTGGCTGGGTGCCAGACGGCGCCCTCTACGCCATCGGCGAGATTCTCGGCATCCCCGCCAGCGACGTTGAGGGCGTGGCGACGTTCTACAGCCAGATCTTCCGCCAGCCGGTGGGCCGCCACATCATTCGCGTGTGCGACAGCATGGTCTGCTACATCGGCGGCCACGAATCGGTGGTCAGCGAGATCCAGAACAAGCTGGGCATCGGCCTCGGCCAGACCACCCCGGACGGCCGCTTCACGCTGCTGCCAGTGTGCTGCCTGGGCAACTGCGACAAGGCGCCGGCGTTGATGATCGACGACGACACATTCGGTGACGTACAACCCGCTGGCGTCACCCAATTGCTCGAGGGCTACCCATGACCCTGACTTCCTTCGGCCCGGCCAACCTGATCAAGCGTTCGGCCGAGACTCACCCCCTCACCTGGCGCCTGCGTGACGACGGCGAGCCGGTATGGCTCGACGAGTACCAGGCCAAGAACGGTTACGCGGCGGCGCGCAAAGCCTTCGCCGACATGGCCCAGGACGATATCGTCCAGACCGTGAAGGACGCCGGCCTCAAGGGTCGCGGCGGTGCGGGCTTCCCCACCGGCGTGAAGTGGGGCCTGATGCCCAAAGACGAATCCATCAACATCCGCTACCTGCTGTGCAACGCGGATGAAATGGAGCCCAACACCTGGAAAGACCGCATGCTGATGGAGCAACTGCCCCATCTGCTGATCGAAGGCATGCTGATCAGTGCCCGTGCGCTGAAAACCTACCGCGGCTACATCTTCCTGCGTGGCGAGTACACCACCGCCGCCAAGCACCTCAACCGTGCCGTGGAAGAAGCCAAGGCCGCAGGCTTGCTGGGCAAGAACATCCTCGGTTCCGGTTTCGACTTCGAACTGTTCGTGCACACCGGCGCCGGGCGTTATATCTGCGGTGAAGAAACCGCACTGATCAACTCCCTCGAAGGCCGCCGCGCCAACCCGCGCTCCAAGCCGCCCTTCCCTGCCGCCGTAGGCGTGTGGGGCAAGCCGACCTGCGTGAACAACGTCGAGACCCTGTGCAACGTGCCGGCGATCATCGCCGACGGCGTGGACTGGTACAAATCCCTGGCCCGCGAAGGCAGTGAAGACATGGGCACCAAGCTCATGGGCTTCTCCGGCAAGGTCAAGAACCCTGGCCTGTGGGAGCTGCCGTTCGGCGTGACCGCGCGCGAGCTGTTCGAGGACTACGCCGGCGGCATGCGCGACGGCTACACCTTGAAAGCCTGGCAGCCAGGCGGCGCCGGCACCGGTTTCCTGCTCCCTGAGCACCTCGACGCACAGATGTATGCCGGCGGCATTGGCAAGGTGGGCACCCGGATGGGTACTGGCCTGGCGATGGCGGTCGACAACACGGTGAACATGGTCTCGCTGCTGCGCAACATGGAGCAGTTCTTTGCCCGCGAGTCCTGCGGCTTCTGCACCCCATGCCGCGACGGTTTGCCGTGGAGCGTCAAGCTGCTGATGGCCCTGGAAAATGGCGAAGGCCGCGAGGGTGATATAGAAACCCTGTTGGGCCTGGTCGGCTTCCTCGGCCCAGGCAAGACCTTCTGTGCTCACGCACCGGGCGCCGTGGAGCCATTGGGCAGCGCAATCAAATACTTCCGCCCTGAATTCGAGGCCGGTATCGCGCCAACACGCGCGGGCGAACTCACTCAGGTGGTAACACCGACCATGGTCGGTGCGTAGAGCTTAAAGAAGCGAAGGGTCCGTGCCCTTCGCTTTTCTCATGTGCTGACGCCTTCAAGGCTGTGTAGATGCACATGAATAACAAGATTCCATTAGCCACGCCCGCTGACAACGGGCCAACGAAGAACTTTGAACCATGGCCACTATCCACGTAGACGGCAAAGCGCTCGAAGTCGATGGGGCAGACAACCTGTTACAGGCATGTCTGTCACTCGGCCTCGACATCCCGTATTTCTGCTGGCACCCCGCGCTTGGTAGCGTCGGTGCCTGTCGCCAGTGCGCGGTCAAGCAATACACCGACGAGAACGACACCCGTGGTCGTATCGTCATGTCTTGCATGACCCCAGCCACCGACAACACCTGGATCTCCATCGACGATGAAGAATCCAAGGCGTTCCGCGCCAGCGTTGTCGAATGGCTGATGACCAACCACCCCCACGACTGCCCGGTCTGTGAGGAAGGCGGTCACTGCCACCTGCAAGACATGACGGTGATGACCGGCCACAACGAGCGCCGTTATCGCTTCACCAAGCGTACCCACCAGAACCAGGACCTCGGCCCGTTCATTTCCCACGAAATGAACCGCTGCATCGCCTGCTACCGCTGCGTGCGCTTCTATAAGGACTACGCCGGCGGAACCGACCTGGGCGTCTTCGGCGCCCACGACAACGTGTACTTCGGTCGCGTTGAAGACGGCGTGCTGGAGAGCGAGTTCTCCGGCAACCTCACCGAGGTCTGCCCGACCGGTGTGTTCACCGACAAGACTCACTCCGAGCGCTACAACCGCAAGTGGGACATGCAATTCGCGCCGAGCATCTGCCATGGCTGCTCCAGCGGTTGCAACATCTCTCCGGGCGAGCGTTACGGTGAACTGCGTCGTATCGAAAACCGCTTCAACGGTTCGGTCAACCAGTACTTCCTGTGCGACCGTGGCCGTTTCGGCTATGGCTACGTCAACCGCGAAGACCGCCCACGCCAGCCCCTGCTGGCCGATGGCGCTAAGCTGAGCCTGGACGGCGCGCTGGATAAAGCCGCCGACCTGTTGCGCGGCCGCAATATTGTGGGTATCGGTTCGCCACGTGCCAGCCTCGAAAGCAACTTCGCCTTGCGCGAGCTGGTGGGGGCCGAGCACTTCTACAGCGGTATCGAAGCCGGCGAGCTGGAGCGCATCCGCCTGGTCCTGCAAGTGCTGAACGACAGCCCGCTGCCGGTGCCGAATATGCGCGACATCGAAGACCACGATGCGATCTTCGTGCTCGGTGAAGACCTGACCCAGACCGCTGCGCGTATCGCGCTGTCCCTCCGTCAATCGGTCAAAGGCAAGGCAGAGGAGATGGCCGACGCCATGCGCGTACAGCCTTGGCTCGACGCCGCCGTGAAAAACATCGGCCAGCACGCGCTGAACCCGCTGTTTATCGCTTCCCTGGCTGAAACCAAGCTCGACGACATCGCCGAAGAATGCGTGCACGCCGCGCCGGACGACCTGGCCCGCCTCGGTTTCGCCGTGGCCCACGCCCTCGACGCCAGCGCGCCTGCCGTTGAAGGCCTGGACGCTGAAGCCGTTGAACTGGCCCAGCGCATTGCCGACGCCTTGCTGGCGGCCAAGCGCCCATTGATCATCGCAGGCACCTCATTGGGTTCCAAGGCGCTGATCGAAGCCGCTGCCAACATCGCCAAGGCCCTGAAGCTGCGCGACAAGAACGGTTCCATCAGCCTGGTAGTACCGGAAGCCAACAGCCTGGGCCTGGCCATGCTCGGTGGCGAGTCCGTGGACGCTGCGCTGCAAGCCGTGATCGACGGCAACGCCGATGCCATCGTGGTACTGGAAAACGACCTGTACACCCGCACCGCTGCCGCCAAGGTTGACGCTGCGCTCAACGCGGCCAAGGTGCTGATCGTCGCCGACCACCAGAAGACCGCCACCAGCGACCGCGCCGACCTGGTGCTGCCAGCCGCCACCTTCGCCGAAGGCGACGGTACCCTGGTCAGCCAGGAAGGCCGCGCCCAGCGCTTCTTCCAAGTGTTCGATCCGAAGTACATGGACGCCAGCATCCTGGTGCACGAAGGCTGGCGCTGGCTGCATGCCCTGCGCGCCACCCTGCTGAACCAGCCGATCGACTGGACCCAGCTCGACCACGTGACGGCTGCCACCGCCGCCAGTGCGCCGCAGTTGGCCCGCATCGTCGATGCCGCGCCGTCCGCCGCGTTCCGTATCAAAGGCCTGAAACTGGCGCGTGAGCCGCTGCGTTACTCCGGCCGCACCGCCATGCGCGCCGACATCAGCGTGCACGAGCCGCGTACCCCGCAGGACAACGACACCGCGTTCGCCTTCTCCATGGAAGGTTACTCGGGTTCGGCCGAACCGCGTCAGCAGGTGCCGTTTGCCTGGTCGCCGGGCTGGAACTCGCCGCAGGCCTGGAACAAGTTCCAGGACGAAGTCGGTGGTCACATCCGCGCTGGCGACCCGGGCACCCGCCTGATCGAAACCAGCGGTGACTCGCTGAACTGGTTCGCTGCGGTACCGCGTCCGTTCAACCCGGCGCCGGGCACCTGGCAGGTCGTGCCGTTCTTCCACCTGTTCGGCAGCGAAGAAACCTCTTCCAAGGCCACGCCGGTGCAAGAGCGTATTCCTGCCGCCTATGTGTCCGTGGCCAAGTCCGAAGCCGACCGCCTGGGCGTCAACGACGGTGCGCTGCTCAGCCTGAACGTGGCCGGCCAGACCCTGCGTCTGCCGCTGCGTATCAATGAAGAGCTGGGTGCCGGCCTGGTTGCACTGCCTAAAGGCATCGCCGGTATTCCGCCTGCCATTTTCGGCAAAACGGTTGACGGTCTGCAGGAGGCAGCGCAATGACTTGGTTCACGCCGGAAGTAATTGACGTGATCATCTCGGTGGTCAAGGCCATCGTGATCCTGTTGGCCGTGGTCGTCGCGGGCGCCCTGCTCAGCTTCGTCGAACGTCGCCTGCTGGGCTGGTGGCAGGACCGTTACGGTCCGAACCGCGTTGGCCCGTTCGGTATGTTCCAGATCGCTGCCGACATGCTGAAAATGTTCTTCAAGGAAGACTGGACTCCGCCGTTTGCCGACAAGGTGATCTTCACCCTGGCACCGGTGGTGGCCATGAGCGCCTTGCTGATTGCGTTCGCGATCATCCCGATCACCCCGACCTGGGGCGTGGCGGACCTGAACATCGGCTTGCTGTTCTTCTTCGCCATGGCCGGTTTGTCGGTGTACGCGGTGCTGTTCGCCGGTTGGTCGAGCAACAACAAGTTCGCCCTGCTGGGCAGCTTGCGTGCCTCGGCGCAAACCGTATCCTATGAAGTGTTCATGGGGTTGGCACTGATGGGCATCGTGGTGCAGGTTGGCTCGTTCAACATGCGCGACATCGTCGAGTACCAGGCACAGAACCTGTGGTTCATCATTCCGCAGTTCTTCGGCTTCTGCACCTTCTTCATCGCTGGCGTGGCCGTGACTCACCGTCACCCCTTCGACCAGCCGGAAGCGGAACAGGAACTGGCCGACGGTTACCACATTGAATATGCCGGCATGAAGTGGGGCATGTTCTTCGTCGGTGAGTACATCGGCATCATCTTGATCTCGGCCCTGCTGGTCACGCTGTTCTTCGGCGGCTGGCACGGTCCGTTTGGCATCCTGCCGCAGTTGGCCTTCTTCTGGTTCTTCCTGAAGACCGCGTTCTTCATCATGCTTTTCATCCTGCTGCGCGCCTCGATTCCGCGCCCGCGTTATGACCAGGTGATGGATTTCAGCTGGAGATTCTGCCTGCCGCTGACCCTGATCAATTTGCTGGTGACGGCTGCCGTCGTGTTGTTGAACACGCCCGCTGCCGCGGTTCAGTGAGGATTTGACCCATGTTCAAATATATTGGCGACATCGTTAAGGGTACCGGTACCCAGTTGCGAAGCCTGGTGATGGTGTTTGGTCACGGCTTTCGCAAACGCGACACCCTGCAATACCCCGAAGAAGCGGTGTACCTGCCGCCGCGCTATCGCGGCCGCATCGTACTGACCCGCGACCCCGACGGCGAAGAGCGTTGCGTAGCCTGCAACCTGTGCGCCGTGGCGTGCCCGGTGGGTTGCATTTCCCTGCAGAAAGCTGAAACCGAAGACGGTCGCTGGTACCCGGACTTCTTCCGCATCAACTTCTCGCGCTGCATTTTCTGCGGCCTCTGCGAGGAAGCTTGCCCGACCACCGCGATCCAGCTCACACCGGATTTCGAGATGGCCGAGTTCAAACGTCAGGACCTGGTGTACGAGAAAGAAGATCTGTTGATTTCCGGTCCCGGTAAAAACCCTGATTACAACTTCTATCGTGTTGCAGGTATGGCCGTTGCCGGTAAGCCAAAAGGCGCCGCACAAAACGAAGCCGAGCCGATCAACGTGAAGAGCTTGCTGCCTTAAGGAAGAAAGATGGAATTCGCTTTCTATTTCGCATCGGGTATTGCAGTGGTGTCCACGCTTCGCGTGATCACCAACACTAACCCCGTGCACGCCCTGCTCTACCTGATCATTTCGTTGATCGCCGTGGCCATGACGTTTTTCAGCCTCGGCGCACCGTTCGCCGGTGTGCTGGAAGTGATCGCCTACGCCGGCGCCATCATGGTGCTGTTCGTGTTTGTGGTGATGATGCTCAACCTGGGGCCGGCTTCGGTCGCCCAGGAGCGCGTCTGGCTCAAGCCCGGCATCTGGCTCGGCCCGGTTGTGCTCGCAGCCCTGCTGCTGGGTGAACTGCTGTATGTGCTGTTCGCTCACCAGAGCGGCCAGGCCATCGGCCACACCACCGTAGACGCGAAAGCCGTGGGCATCAGCCTGTTCGGCCCGTACCTGCTGGTGGTCGAACTGGCTTCGATGCTGCTGCTCGCCGCAGCCATCACTGCCTTCCACTTGGGCCGCAACGAAGCCAAGGAGCAATGACGATGCCTGCTATCCCTTTGGAGCATGGTCTGGCGGTCGCCGGCATCCTGTTCTGCCTTGGCCTGGTCGGCCTGATGGTTCGCCGTAACATTCTGTTCGTGTTGATGAGCCTGGAAATCATGATGAACGCCGCAGCACTGGCGTTCATCGTGGCAGGCGCACGTTGGGGCCAGCCGGATGGGCAAGTGATGTTCATCCTGGTGATCAGCCTGGCAGCCGCCGAAGCCAGTATTGGCCTGGCGATCCTGCTGCAGCTGTATCGTCGCTTCCACACGCTTGATATCGACGCTGCCAGTGAGATGCGCGGATGAACATGATCTTTCTGACTTTCGTATTCCCCCTGATCGGTTTCCTGCTGCTGTCGTTCTCTCGCGGGCGCTGGTCGGAAAACCTCTCGGCCTTGATCGGCGTGGGCTCCATCGGCCTGTCGGCCATCGTGGCGGCCTACGTCATCTGGCAATTCAACGTGGCACCGCCCGAAGGCGGTCACTACACCCTGGTGCTGTGGCAGTGGATGGCGGTTGAGGGTTTCAAGCCCAACTTCGCCCTCTACATCGACGGCCTGTCGATCACCATGCTCGGCGTGGTGGTGGGTGTGGGCTTCCTGATCCACCTGTTCGCGTCCTGGTACATGCGCGGTGAAGCGGGCTACTCGCGCTTCTTCTCGTACACCAACCTGTTTATCGCCAGCATGCTGTTCCTGGTGCTGGGCGATAACCTGTTGTTCCTGTACTTCGGCTGGGAAGGCGTGGGCCTGTGCTCGTACCTGTTGATCGGTTTCTACTACAGCAACCGCAACAACGGTAACGCAGCACTCAAGGCATTTATCGTCACCCGCATCGGCGACGTGTTCATGGCCATCGGCCTGTTCATCCTGTTCCAACAGGTGGGCACGCTGAATATCCAGGAACTGCTGGTGCTGGCTCCGCAGAAATTCCAGGTCGGCGACTTCTGGATCACCCTGGCGACCCTGATGCTGCTGGGCGGCGCCGTGGGTAAATCTGCGCAACTGCCGCTGCAAACCTGGCTGGCGGATGCGATGGCCGGTCCTACCCCGGTATCGGCACTGATCCACGCTGCCACCATGGTAACCGCCGGTGTCTACCTGATCGCCCGTACCCACGGCCTGTTCACCCTGGCGCCGGACATCCTGCACCTGGTGGGCATCGTCGGCGGCGTGACCCTGGTACTGGCCGGCTTCGCCGCGCTGGTGCAGACCGACATCAAGCGTATCCTCGCCTACTCGACCATGAGCCAGATCGGCTACATGTTCCTGGCCCTGGGCGTGGGCGCCTGGGACGCGGCGATCTTCCACCTGATGACCCACGCCTTCTTCAAGGCCCTGCTGTTCCTCGCCTCCGGTGCGGTGATCGTGGCCTGCCACCACGAGCAGAACATCTTCAAGATGGGCGGCCTGTGGAAGAAACTGCCACTGGCCTACGCCAGCTTCATCGTCGGTGGCGCCGCCCTGGCAGCCCTGCCGTTGGTGACCGCCGGTTTCTACTCCAAGGACGAGATCCTCTGGGAAGCCTTTGCCAGCGGTAACCAGAACCTGCTGTACGCAGGCCTGGTGGGTGCGTTCATGACCTCGTTGTACACCTTCCGCCTGATCTTCATCACCTTCCACGGTGAAGCCAAGACCGAAGCGCACGCAGGCCACGGCATCTCCCACTGGTTGCCACTGTCGGTGCTGATCATCCTGTCGACCTTCGTCGGCGCGATGATCACCCCGCCGCTGCACGGTGTACTGCCACAAAGCGTCGGCCATGCCGGCGGCGAAGCCCAGCACAGCCTGGAAATCGCCTCGGGCGCCATCGCCATCGCCGGTATCCTGCTGGCGGCCCTGCTGTTCCTCGGCAAGCGTCGCTTCGTGACCGCCGTGGCCAACAGTGGCATTGGTCGCTTCCTGTCGGCCTGGTGGTTCGCGGCCTGGGGCTTCGATTGGATCTACGACAAACTGTTCGTCAAACCTTACCTTGCGATCAGCCACGTGCTGCGCAAAGACCCGCTCGACCAGACCATCGGTTTGATCCCGCGTGCCGCCAAGGCCGGTCACACCGCCCTGAGCCGCAGCGAGACCGGCCAACTGCGTTGGTATGCAGCTTCCATGGCCGTCGGTGCCGTGCTGGTGATCGGCGCCATCGTGGTGGTAGCGGTATGACTATGAACATTGCGTACTTTGCGAACTTGCAAAAGGAAACGAGCCCGTCATGATTCTGCCCTGGCTAATCCTGATCCCCTTTATCGGCGGCCTGCTCTGCTGGATGGGTGAACGCTTCGGCGCCACCCTCCCCCGCTGGATTGCGTTGCTGACCATGTCCCTGGAACTCGCGCTCGGCCTTTGGCTGTGGGCCCATGGTGACTATTCATTCGCTCCGGCACCGGGTGTCGACCCCACCTTCGCGCTTGAATTCAAGCACGTGTGGATCCAGCGCTTTGGCATCAACGTGCACCTGGCCCTCGACGGCCTGTCGCTGTTGATGATCCTGCTGACCGGCCTGCTGGGTATTCTCTCGGTACTCTGCTCCTGGAAAGAGATCCAGCGTCACGTGGGCTTCTTCCACCTGAACCTGATGTGGATCCTGGGCGGTGTTGTCGGCGTGTTCCTGGCGCTGGACCTGTTCATGTTCTTCTTCTTCTGGGAAATGATGCTGGTGCCGATGTACTTCCTCATCGCGCTCTGGGGTCACAGTTCTTCGGACGGCAAGAAAACCCGGATCTACGCGGCGACCAAGTTCTTCATCTTCACCCAGGCTTCCGGCCTGATCATGTTGGTGGCGATCCTGGGCCTGGTACTGGTCAACTTCAACAACACCGGCGTGATTACCTTCAACTACGCCGACCTGTTGAAAACCAAGATGTCGCTGACCACCGAGTACGTGTTGATGCTGGGCTTCTTCATCGCCTTCGCGGTGAAGCTGCCAGTGGTGCCGTTCCACTCCTGGTTGCCTGACGCCCACGCCCAGGCGCCGACTGCCGGCTCCGTGGACCTGGCCGGTATCCTGCTGAAGACCGCTGCCTACGGCCTGCTGCGTTTCGCCCTGCCGCTGTTCCCGAATGCCTCGGCCGAGTTCGCGCCGATCGCCATGACCCTGGGTCTGATCGGGATCTTCTACGGTGCGTTCCTGGCTTTCGCGCAAACCGACATCAAGCGTCTGATTGCCTTCTCGTCCGTTTCCCACATGGGTTTCGTACTGATCGGTATATATTCCGGCAGCCAGCTGGCGCTGCAGGGTGCGGTGATCCAGATGTTGGCCCACGGTGTTTCGGCCGCTGCCCTCTTTATCCTGAGTGGCCAGTTGTACGAGCGCCTGCACACCCGGGACATGCGTGAAATGGGTGGCGTGTGGTCGCGCATCGCGTACCTGCCGGCTATCAGCCTGTTCTTTGCCGCCGCGTCGCTGGGCTTGCCGGGTACCGGTAACTTCATCGGCGAGTTCCTGATCCTCATGGGTGCCTTTGTGCAGACGCCGTGGATCAGCGCCATCGCCACGTCCGGCCTGGTGTTCGGTTCGGTCTACTCGCTGATCATGATCCACCGCGCCTACTTCGGCCCGGCCAAGTCCGACACCGTCCTGCAAGGGATGGACGCGCGCGAACTGATCATGGTGCTCGGCCTTGCGGTACTGCTGATCTTCATCGGCGTGTATCCGCAACCGTTCCTGGACACTTCTGCCGCAACGATGCATGGCGTGCAGCAGTGGTTCGGCACCGCCTTCTCCCAACTCGCTTCGGCCCGGTAAGAGCGCTATGGAATTCACGATCCAACACTTTATCGCGCTTGCGCCGCTGCTGATTACCAGCCTCACCATCGTGGTGGTGATGCTGGCAATCGCCTGGCGCCGCAATCACTCGCAAACGTTCCTGCTGTCCTGCGCCGGGTTGAACCTGGCCCTGCTGTCGATCATTCCGGCCCTCAAGGTCGCGCCACTGGCGGTCACGCCATTGATGATGGTCGATGACTTCGCACTGCTGTACATCGCCCTGATCCTGGTGGCGACCTTGGCCTGCGTCACCCTTGCCCACGCCTACCTCGGCGAAGGCGGCACCGGCTACCCGGGCAACAAGGAAGAGCTGTACCTGCTGATCCTGCTGGCTGCGGCCGGCGGTATCGTGCTGGTCAGCGCGCAGCACCTGGCGGGCCTGTTCATCGGCCTGGAACTGCTGTCGATCCCGACCTACGGCCTGGTGGCCTATGCCTTCTTCAACAAGCGCTCCCTGGAAGCCGGCATCAAGTACATGGTGCTGTCGGCTGCCGGGTCCGCGTTCCTGTTGTTCGGTATGGCCCTGCTCTACGCCGAAGCCGGCAGCCTGAGCTTCACCGGTATCGGCCACGCCCTGGCCGCCACCAACAGCCCAGCGCCGATTGCCCAACTGGGCCTGGCGATGATGCTGATCGGCCTGGCGTTCAAGCTGTCGCTGGTGCCGTTCCACCTGTGGACCCCAGACGTGTACGAAGGCGCCCCGGCGCCGGTGGCGGCGTTCCTGGCCACTGCGTCGAAAGTGGCCGTGTTTGCAGTGATGGTGCGTCTGTTCCAGATCTCCCCCGCCGCCAACACCGGCGTGCTGAGCAACGTGCTGACCGTGATCGCCATCGCGTCGATCCTGTTCGGTAACCTGCTGGCGCTGACCCAGAACAACCTCAAGCGTCTGCTGGGTTACTCGTCCATCGCCCACTTCGGCTACCTGCTGATCGCCCTGGTAGCGAGCAAAGGCCTGGCCGTGGAAGCCATTGGCGTGTACCTGGTCACCTACGTGATCACAAGCCTGGGTGCGTTCGGCGTCATCACCTTGATGTCGTCGCCGTACAAAGGCCGTGACGCCGACGCCCTGTACGAATACCGCGGCCTGTTCTGGCGTCGTCCGTACCTGACCGCCGTGCTCACCGTGATGATGCTGTCCCTGGCCGGTATTCCGCTGACGGCGGGCTTTATCGGCAAGTTCTACATCGTCGCGACCGGTGTTGAGGCCCACGAATGGTGGCTGGTGGCCTCGTTGGTACTGGGCAGCGCCATCGGCGTGTTCTACTACCTGCGCGTGATGGTCACCCTGTACCTGATCGAGCCCAACCTGCGCCGTGTGGATGCCGAGCTGCACTGGGAACAGAAAGCCGGTGGCGTGATGCTGCTGGCTATCGCCCTGCTCGCGTTCTTCCTGGGCGTGTACCCACAACCGTTGCTCACCCTGGTGCAGCACGCGGTGCTGGGCGTTTGATCGCTTAGGTTGATGCAGTAAACAGAACGGCGCCTTTGGGCGCCGTTTTGCGTTTCTGTAGCCTGGCTTTTTCCCTTCCCTACTCGCTGAAATTTCCTCTTCAATCTGCCTCCTCATCCGGCATCTTCCCCGCTGTATGCGGCCTTAAGGTGTTTGCGTTTTAAGAAAGTTCCCACAGCTTGGGCGCTTGACCCATAGCGAGTGGGCCACCAAACTATACGCAGGCTACGTACAGAACATGGACGCTCTATTTATCGAACTGCCGGCATTCGAACGGCATCGCAGGGACTATCTGAGCGATGAGCTTTTTCACGGTTTTCAGCAGGAGTTGATGAAAAACCCAGAAGCGGGAGACGTGATCGAAGGAACGGGCGGGTTGAGAAAGGTTCGCTTCGTTGATGAACGGCGAAACAAAGGCAAGCGCGGTGGCCTGCGGGTCATTTACTACTGGTGGTCAGGCGGTACGCAATTCTGGTTATTCACGTTGTACGGCAAACACGAACAGAACGACCTGACACCCCAACACAAGAAAGCCCTTAAACACATGCTAGACAGGGAAATCAAAGCGAGAACACACCATGAAACGTGAAATCTTTTCCGAACTGGTCGAAGGCTTCGACGCCCTGGCCGATGAACGCCAGGGCAAAATCACCCTGCGCACCCACAAAGCGCACCTCAACAAGCTGGCGCCACTGCGCGCTGACGAGGTAATCGCCGTACGCCAGCAACTCAACCTGTCCCGCTCGGTATTCGCCATGTACCTGCGCACCAACACCCGCACCTTGGAGAACTGGGAGCAAGGCCGGGCCAAGCCGAATGCGCAGGCCGTCACGTTGATACGACTGGTGGCGCGCTTTCCGGAAACCGTGGCGCAACTTGCCGCATTGGGCTGACCGGTAATAGCCGCAAAAAAAACGCCCCGAGCATTCGGGGCGTTTTTACAGCGTAAACAGCGTCAGAACGCGATACCCACCTTGAAACCATACTCATCACGCTTGAGCTTGGTGTTGTCGGCCACATAGGAGTCGTTATCGAGCTTGTACTCGGTGCGGGTGTAGTACAGGCCTGCCATCACCGGTAGGTCGCCTTTCTGGTTCATCAGCAGGCTGACTTCGGCGTAAGGGTTGGTGCGGTCCTTGAGGTCCACGGTGTCGCTGCCAATGCCGTCTACCTTGAGCTTGGCGCGGCCGTCGATGGTGTGACGGGCGCCGGCTTCAACGCGCAGGGTCATGTCATCGAACTGGTGGTTGTAGCCCAAAGCAGCCTTGGCAAACGGCGACTTGTTGGTGAGCTTCATGTCGTAGCCATTGGTGTCGGGCTCGTAGCGGGTCCAGCTGTAGCCACCGCCCACGATCACGTCGACGAAGTTGCGCGCATCCAGCGCAGCACGCCAGCCGAGGTCGAGGTCGGCCTGGCCTTCCTTGAGTTTGTTATCGCTCTTTTCACCGTACTTGGCTTCGATACCGGCCTGGTAGATGAAGCCGGATTCGGCGGTGAGCTTGTTACCGAAGTTATAGAACAGGCCAGCTTCGGGCATGTGGTCCTTGTCGCTGGAACTGCCGCCTTCGAGCTTGAAGTCGTTATAGGCGCCAAGTATCCCGAAGGTGGAAATCGGGTCGGTGGACGGCGCAGCAAACACCACGCCAGGCGCAGCCACCAGGGCCAGCAACGAGGTGTTCTTGAGGAATTTTCCGAATAGTTTGGACATCGTTTTACATCTCCATTTTAAGGTGGGCAAAGTATTCAGGAATCGGTTCGAACCTTGGCGTTTGCCAAAAGTTCGAACGGATTTGCACCAAAATGGAGGAAAAACGATTCAGCGAAGGCTCTATCTCAATACTCTTCGCTATCAGCCATGACCAAGCGCTCAGCCGCTTCGCGAAGTTGGGGCTGATCCGGCAAGCGAATGCCGAAGGTGTCGCGCAATAACGTCAGTAACTCATCGGCACTCTCGAGCCTGCGCTTTTCGCTGGGCCGATCCAGGTAATGGACCGCATAGCGGGCGTTGGCCAAGGTATGGCGCCGGCCAGGCGCGAGCAACGCGGCTTTCAATTGCCCTACGAAGGGTGATCCTGGGTGCGTAGAGACGTACCAGTTACCGATTTCGTAGTCGATGTCTGCCTGCTGCTGCAGGTCGAACACATACAGGCCACGCCATTCTTCACTCACCTGGCCCCATAGCGTGTAGCTGCCTTGGTGGAACGTGAGGCGAAAGAACTCATGGGCCGTGGCCTGGGGCGCGTCGCTGTCCAGTTGCAACGGACTGCTGGGCACCATGCCGCCAAAACCGACATCGGTGATATAGCGAACGCCGTCGAGGGTCACCAGGCTCAAGCGATGGGTCCGCCCGGTGTGGGCGTCCGGTGGGCCGCCGATCACAACGCGCCCGGTGATGCCACGGGCATCAAAGCCCAGTTCCAGCAACAGCGCCAGGAACAGCTGGTTCAACTCGTAGCAATAGCCGCCACGCCCCTCATGCAGCACCTTACGCTCGACGCTGGGCAGGTCGATCGGCACCGGTGCATGCATCAGGGTCGACAGGCTTTCAAAGGCGAAGGTGCACACATGGCGCAGTTGCAGGTCCCGCAGGGTTTGCAGGGTGGGTGGCGGTGGCGAGGCATAGCCCAGGCGTTGCAGGTACAGGCGGCTATTGGCGAGTGTGGGCATGGCGCGATCCTTGGGCGCAGGGCAAGAGCGTCACTATGCCGCGCCTCTGTGTGCGTTGTCATTTTGAATGAACCTTTTGGAGCGCCAGCCTATCCATCTATAACAAGATTGGGAGGCAACATGAGTACCGCAAAAATCTACACCGTCCACTATCAGCTACACGGTAAACCCAAGTCTTTCGTGGTGCGCGCCGAAGTGATGAACAACGCCGAAGCCTGGCATTGGGCGGCCGTTGATGCCGACATTGCCCATGTCAGCCGCATCGGCCGCGTGGGTCACGAGCAGGTGAAAAAGACCACCCGGCCCTGGGCGGAAAAATACGGCATCAGCGACGTCAGCTGGTCCCCGCCCAGATAAACAAAGCCCCGCACATAGGCGGGGCTCGGTTCACTGCTTCAAGTCGCCCAACGGATCGTAGGGCGGCTTTTTTTTCGCTGTCTCCTCGTCCTTTTTGTCCAGCGGCGCAATTGCCGGGCCGATCGGATCGACCTGCGGGTCGGCCAGGTCCGGCGAGTCCGGGTCGAAGCCCAGTTCATCCTTGCCACTGGCATGTTCGTTGGAATGGGGGCCATCGGTACGCTTGTTCATCAGGTTCTCCTGTTAAAGCGGGCGGGCTTTGTCGTGGAGGTTTTCCAGGTCTTCTTCGACGCGCTGCACATCATCGTCCGGGCCGCGTTCTTTCGGATCATTGGGGCGCAACGCATCGTTGTCGCGCTCCTCTTCACCGGGGGTACGGTGCGGGTCGGGTGTACCAGGCGGTGGCTGTTTATAGTCGGGCATGACGGCTGACCTCATGAAGGGTTCACAGTTTTAGAGAAATCGCCCGCAGCCATCGTTCAACTTCATTGCTCCAAGCATGAGAAGATGACCCGCCCTTTCTGGAGACCTGCCCTGGATGTTCGAGCTCAAACCCTGCGACCCCGCCACCTATCGCCAACGGACTCGCCGCAGCACGCTGGTGATTGCCGTGCTGTTCCTGGCCTTGGCCATGCTGCTGTCGAGCCTGGCGGTGATGCTGTTCGGCGAGCCTGGCGGTGACAATTTTCGCTTCAATGTCGGCGGCGTCTTTGCCGGGGTGTTGATCACCGTCGCGCTGGTACGTGGCCCGTTCTGGACCCAACCCTGGATGGCGTCGGCGGTGTATGGCTGGCAGCTCAAGCGCAGCCTGATGAGCGTGACCAATGTGATGCACAAGGTCGGCGAGCGGGTACAGGCCAGCGACCCGTCAGCCATCAAACTGTTACGCTTCTATCACCTGGGGCTGACGCAGATGCACGAGCTGGACGCCAACTCCAGCGCCCAGGCGCAACTGGTGGGCGAGATCGAGGCCCACAAGGCAAAGATGCAGGCGCTGGGCATTGATATCGCGCAGACCCGGCTGGACCCGGCCTGGCTGGACAGCCTGAAAAGCACATAAGGCCGGGCGACGCCTGGGCTAAAAAAATAACACACTGAAAAACAAGAACATTCTTACATCATTTTAAGGCGATCATTCCCATCCTAGGCACCCTCCTCTCTAAACCCACTGAGAACCTTGCCTATGTGTGATCGCCACCCCTCTATGAAAGACCGACGAAACTTCCTGCAGCTGGCTGCCGTCAGTGCAGGCGCAACCCTGCTTGCCGGCGCAATGCCCTCCCTGGCGCACGCAGCCCCGACGCCCGCGACTCTGCCCAAGCCCGCGAACGTCCTCAGCCCACAGCTTGCCTTGCAGCGGCTGATGGAAGGCAACCAGCGTTACGCCGACGGGGTGACCAAGCGTCATGATTTTATGAGCGAGCGCGAGGTGTTGGTGGGCGGGCAAAATCCGTTTGTCGCGGTGTTAAGTTGCGCCGATTCGCGGATTGCTCCCGAGTACGCTTTCGACACCGCCCGCGGTGACCTCTTTGCGGTGCGGGTAGCGGGCAATTTCGTCACCGATAACGGGCTTGCCAGCCTCGAATATGCCGTGGCCGTATTGGGCACACCCTTGATCATGGTATTGGGGCACGATCAGTGCGGCGCCGTCGCAGCAGGGGTCAAGGCGGTCAAGGATAACGCGCGGTTCCCCGGCAAGATCCAGGGCTTGGCCGACACCTTCAAACCCTCGGTGAACAAGGTATTGAAAGCGCCCGGCGACCTGCTGGAAAACGCCATTGCACAAAATGTCGTCGACACCATGGCGCGGCTCATGGCTGAGTCAAGCCTGTTGGCCGACGCGGTCGCTGCGGGGAGACTGCTGGTCGTCGGCGGCGTGTACAAGCTGCACAGCGGCAAGGTGAAAATGCTCGGTTAGGCTTTCTGTAGGAGCGAGCTTGCTCGCGAAAAATTCGAAGGCGCCGCGTTTATTCAGGCGGCGTGCGTTATCGCTGACGTTTTTCGCGAGCAAGCTCGCTCCTACAGGGGGCAATGATCGTTCAAGGAAGCGGCGCTTCAAAAACCAAGCCCAGGTCCAGGCGCCCGTCCTTCAGCGGCGGGCACCAGTAATACCCCCCCGTCAACGGCTTGCTGATGCGATACAGGCCATCAACAATCCCATCCTCCAACCCACTCATGCGCCGCAACTGCGCCTCGAACGCATCGAAAGAATGACCAAACGCGAGGAACATCAACCCCGCCTGGCCATTTTCGGCCCAGGGCATGGAGCGGCGCACCACGAAGGCTTCCGGTGTGAAGCTTTCCTGGGCGGTGCGCTTGGTGTGGGCCGACTCAGGGGCATCGTCGAGCTCTTCGTTATCGCCATGGCGGCGGCCAATGATGTGGTCACGCTCCTGGGCAGGCAACGCGGCGAAACCGTCAAGGTCGTGCTGCCATTGCTGGATAGCCGCGAAGCTGGCGCCGCTGTCGGTCAGCGCGGCTTCCACGGCGGCATCGTCGTGAGGGTTTTCGGTGCCGTCTTCGTAGTCGGTCAGGTCAAAGCCGGTCTTGTAGCGGAAGCCTTCTGTGGACTGCACCAGGCGAAACGCCGGTGCCAGGGCTTTTTCCACGGCCCGGCTGCGCAGCAGCAACTCACCACGGTCCACCCCATGCAGCCATACCCACAGCGCCTGTTGAGTCGACGGGTTGTGGGCGCCAGGGCCGCTGACGGCCGGGAATGAGCGCAGCCCTGGGATCTGGGCACCCAGCGCCTTTACCAGCGGCTCACCGAACCCCACCACGGCCGCCGCATCCGCCAACTGCACCAGTGCGTCCAGCGCAGCGGGCACGGCGTGCAACGAGTCGAGGGCGAAAAACAGATGGCGGGCCTGCAAAGGCACCGGTGCGGCAAGAATGCCCGGCTGGTACTGACTCATGTGAACTCCTTTTGAAAAGCCGCGCAGTTTACCCGGCGTTCACCGCGCTGCGAACAAGAATGCGCGCAAGCCTTGCGTTAGAGCCGCTTGTTGGGTGACTCTCTAGTCATGTTTTGCAACTATTCCAGGGGTAGCGACATGACCACCAGCAACCTGCTCGCCCAGCTGTTTCCCACCTCCAACGCGCAGATTCCCGAGCAATTTCGCCTGGCGGCGCCCATTGAGCAACGTGAATACCTGGTCGATGGCCAGTTGCAGGTGTGGAACGGCCCGCTTGCCCGCGTGCAAAGCCCGGTGCAACTGGGTGATGAGCGCGTGCACATTGGCAGCACGCCGCTGCTGGATGCCGACACCGCCCTCACCGCCCTGGATGCTGCCGTGCGCGCCTACGACCGTGGCCAGGGTGCATGGCCGACGATGCGCGTGGTTGAGCGTATCCAGCACGTCGAGGCGTTCTTGCGGCGCATGCGCGAACAGCGCGATGCGGTGGTCAAGCTGCTGATGTGGGAGATCGGCAAGAACCTCAAGGACTCGCAGAAAGAATTCGACCGCACCTGCGACTACATCACCGACACCATCAATGCCCTCAAGGAACTCGACCGCCGCAGCAGCCGCTTTGAACTGGAGCAGGACACCCTCGGCCAGATCCGCCGCGTGCCCCTGGGCGTGGCGTTATGCATGGGGCCTTACAACTACCCGTTGAACGAGACCTTCACCACGCTGATCCCGGCGTTGATCATGGGCAATACCGTGGTGTTCAAGCCGGCCAAGCTGGGTGTGCTGTTGATCCGCCCCTTGCTGGAAGCCTTCCGCGACAGCTTCCCGGCCGGGGTGATCAACGTGATCTACGGCAGCGGCCGCGAGACCGTGAGCGCGCTGATGGCCAGCGGCAAGATCGACATCTTTGCGTTTATCGGCACCAACAAGGCCGCCAGTGATTTGAAAAAGCTGCACCCCAAGCCGCACCGTTTGCGTGCTGCGCTGGGCCTGGATGCCAAAAACCCGGGGATCGTGCTGCCCGAAGTGGACCTGGACAATGCGGTGAACGAAGCCGTCACCGGCTCGCTGTCGTTCAACGGCCAACGTTGCACCGCGCTGAAGATCCTGTTCGTGCATGAAGACGTGGTCGAGCGCTTTATCGAAAAATTCAACGCCAAGCTGGCGACGCTCAAGCCCGGCATGCCCTGGGAAGACGGCGTGGCGCTGACGCCACTGCCGGAAGTGGGCAAGGTTGATTACCTCAACGAACTGGTGGCCGATGCGGCGCGCCATGGCGCCAAGGTGATGAACGCCGAGGGTGGCAGCAGCCGTGGTTCGTTCTTCTACCCGGCAGTCCTCTACCCGGTGAACCCGCAGATGCGCGTCTACCATGAGGAGCAATTCGGCCCGGTGGTACCGATCGTGCCCTACCGTGATCTGGACACCGTGATCGACTATGTGCTGGACTCGGATTTCGGCCAGCAGTTGAGCCTCTTCGGCACCGACCCCGTGGAAGTCGGACGCCTGGTGGACACCTTCGCCAACCAGGTGGGCCGCATCAACATCAACGCCCAATGCCAGCGTGGGCCGGACACCTTCCCGTTCAACGGGCGCAAGAACTCGGCCGAGGGCACGTTGTCGGTGCATGACGCTTTGCGCGTGTTCTCGATCCGTACCTTGGTGGCGACCAAGTTCCAGGAGAGTAACAAGGCGTTGGTCAGCGATATTTTGCGTAATCGCGATTCGAGTTTCCTGACCACCGACTACATCTTCTAAAGCCAATGTGGGAGCTGGCTTGCCTGCGATGCCCGCACCTCGGTCTTTCAGTCAGGTCGCGGTGATGCTATCGCAGGCAAGCCAGCTCCCACATTTGATCGCGCGTACTCAGATAATCGAGGCCACTTTACTGCTGATGAACCTGCCCTTCTTTGCCCGGCGCCTGCTGCGCCCGTTGCTCGACCCCTACCGCCGCTTTCGCCATGCCAAGCTGATCCACGCCGTGCGTGTATCGGTCGGTTTGCTGGCAACCATCCTGCTGACCACCGGCCTCAACCTGCCCCATGGTGAATGGGCGTCGGTGACCATGCTGATCGTCATCGGCGGCTTGCAGCACCACGGCAATATCGGCAAGAAAGCCGTCGAGCGCGCCTACGGCACCTTGATCGGCGCCAGCGTCGGCTTGCTGCTGGTGGTGCAGCAAGCTTACTTCGGCCTGCCGTTGCTCACTTACCTGTTGATGTCGGTGGTATGCGGGTTCTTTTCCTATCACGCCATCGGCAAAGGCGGCTATATCGCACTGCTGTCGGCGATCACGGTGTTTATCGTCGCCGGCCACGGCGATAACCCTATCTCCGATGGATTGTGGCGCACCGTCGATATCCTGATCGGCATCGTGCTGGCCCTGGCGTTTTCCTTTGCCTTGCCGTTGTACGCCGTGTATTCGTGGCGCTACAACCTGGCCAGCGCCCTGCGTGACTGCGCGCAGATTTATAGCCGGATCATTAATGGCCAATCGGTAACCGACGATGAACACCTCAAACTGCTCAACCGCTTGAACGGAGCAATGGTGCAACTGCGCTCGTTGATGCCGTCGGTGTCCAAGGAAGTGCGGATTTCCATGACTGAACTCGATGCGATCCAGCGGCACCTGCGCCTGTGCATCAGCACTTTGGAGATTCTGGGCAATACCCGGCCAGACCCGCGCGATGAGCAAGCCACGGCAAGGATGCGGGTGATGTTGAGGGCGGAGCATCGGCAGATTCGGGTGCAACTGGTGGGGATGGCGCGGGCGTTGAAGTCGGGGGTGACGGAGCGGTTGGAGCGCACCGGTCGTACCTCTGCCAGTGAGTCCACGCTGGATGCACCGGTGTACAGCGCGCTGGATGGGTATCGGCTGTTGACCTTGCAACTGGCGGCAAACGTAGATCAGATGCGTCAACGGCTCGGCAAAAGTGCCGCTCGCTGGAAGATCTAGCGACAGCTGGATGGCATCCTTACGCACATCGACACATTCACACTTTCTCTTACATATTTTTCACGATTTATTCACAAGCCCAGACGTAGTGTGAAGCCTCATCCGTTACAAACGTTGCATATCAAGCCCGCCGCCCCAGCGGGCTTTTTTTTGCCTGCTTTTTGGTCAGGAAACGGCCTCACCCTGTAGGAGCGAGCTTGCTCGCGAAGAAGGTCAACGATAACGCGGGCATTCTGGTTAACCGCGGTGTCATTGCGTTTTTCGCGAGCAAGCTCGCTCCTACAGGGGGTTGGGGATGGGTTTCAGCGTGCGGCCTGTTCGCGAATAGCGCGCTGGGTATCCAGCACCTTGGCCAGTGCCGTTTCAGCCTCTGCACTCTGCTGCGGCACTCGGATCGCTGCCGACACCAAAGTAATCAGCTTGGCCATCACCTCGGCATCCGTGGCCGGGCGGCCCAGGCTCATGGAGTTCATCAGCAGACGCAGTTCGGTGCCTGCCATGACCCCGGAAATGGCCTTGAGGGCAAATTGCAGGCGCACCCCCAGTTCATTGCGCGGCAAATCCGGCAGGGCCAGGGCGAAGGCTTCGAAGAAACGCTGGAACACCGGCTGGTAATGCACCTTGAGGTATTCCTGGATGAACGGCGAAGTGTCGCTGTAGACCCGTCCTAGGAAGCGGATGAACGAACGCCCTTCCCCGCTGGCCGGGTCGCTGCGCTCCAGGCCCATGGCTGGGGCAAACAGCACGCCCAGCAGCGTGTCGCAGTCCAGCGGGCCGTCGGATTCGGCTTCACAGCGCGCCAGCAGTTCCAGGCGCTGCTCGTTGAGGGGCTCCAGGCGTTGCATCAGCAGGGTTTTCATCAGGGAGTCCTTGTCCCCGAAGTGGTAGTTCACCGCCGCCAGGTTGACCTGGGCACGTTCGGTAATCTGCCGTAACAACACGGCGTCATAGCCGTACTTGATGAAGAGAGCCTCTGTCGCATCCAGCAGTCGAGTCTTGGTAACGTTTGGAGCGCTGAGTTTCTTCGCGACCATATGGGTTCCACGGCGGAAATATTGTTTTAAAAAATAATTTGATTTTTTATACCGGGGCGGCCGGTCGAAAGCAAGTAGTGACACTCCGCCATATCCGGCGAAGCCTGTATAACCGGGCTTTTAAGACGAAGCGCGGTATTTTTTTGCGCCCCACTCACGTGACGGAAAAATCGTTTCGAAGGGTAAAACCGCTCTACCTCCGTGGCTGGCGAAGCGTCATGAAGGCAGTTACTATTCAAACAATATTTTAAAAACAAGAAATAAAACCAGTCCGTGACGCGTACAGGCAGCTTCCGAACTTGTTACAAGGGTTTTCGGGGAGCAAGTCGGCACCGTCGAGACTGCAGGCGTAGTCATGATGACACAGACCCCCGCGCACCCAGCTTTGATTTCCCTGCAAGGCATCGGCAAGCGCTATCAGCTCGCCGGGCAAGAATTGAGCATTCTCAATGACGTGTGCCTGTCCATCGCCAGCGGTGACAGCTGCGGCATCCTCGGGGCCTCTGGCTCTGGCAAAAGCACCCTGCTCAACATCCTCGGCCTGCTGGACCTGCCCAACTGCGGCCAATACCACTTTGCCGGCCACGATATTTTCAACGCCACCCCCGATGAGCTGGCGGCGATCCGCAACCAGCAGATCGGTTTCGTGTTCCAGAGTTTCAACCTGCTGCCCCGCCTAAGTGCCCTGGACAACGTCGCGCTGCCCTTGAGTTATCGCGGCGTGTCGCGGCATGAATCGGTGGAACACGCCCAACGTATGCTCGCACAGGTCGGCCTCGCCGAACGCGCCCACCACCGCCCTGCCGACCTCTCCGGTGGCCAGCGCCAGCGCGTGGCCATTGCCCGCGCCCTGGTTGGCAACCCCTCAGTGATCCTGGCCGACGAACCCACCGGTAACCTCGACAGCACCACCGCCCAGGAGATCATGGACTTGCTGTTGAACCTCAACCGTGAACAACAGGTGACGCTGATCATCGTCACCCACGACCCCCACATTGCCGAGCGCCTGGAGCGCAAGATCCTGGTGCGCAACGGTGTGGTGCATGAGGCCGGGCGCCTATGAGCCTGCGAGTCGAGCAGAGCCTCAGCCAGTTGCTGCACGAAGCTTTTATCAGCCTGCGTACCCTGGGCAAGCGTTCGATCCTGGCGCTCCTGGGGATCGTCATCGGCAGCTCCTCGGTGGTGGCGCTGATCAATATCGGCCACAACGCGGCGGTAGATGCGGCGATGATTTTCAAGGACATGGGCACCGACACCCTAATCGCGCAGTTCCCCCCCAAGGGCAGCAGCAACCTGCCAATGCGCACCCAACTCGACCTCGACGCGGTGCGCCACGCAGTGCCAGGCATTGCCCATATTGGCGCGCTCAGCCTGTTCAGCGGGCCCATCGTGTTTCATGGGCGCACCACCAATGCCAGCTTTGTCGGCAGTACTGCCGGTATCCAGGACGCCATGCGCCTGGCGTTGCGTGAGGGGCGCTTCCTGTCACCCTTCGATGCCAACGAAACCTACGGGGTGATCGGCGACCAACTCGCGCAGGCCCTCGGCGCGCCGGGCGACCCGCTGCAACTGGGCGACCGTGTGCGTATCAACGACTACCTGTTCCTGGTGGTGGGCATCCTGCACAACCAGCCCCGGGCCATGCTGATGCCGGTGCAAGCCAACGAATCGTTGTTTATCCCCGCCGAGGGCATGCGCCGCATCTACGCCACCCCGCAGATCAGCAACCTGATCATTCGCGCAGCACCGGGGCAGGACATGGAACGTATCGCCAGGGACACCGCCGCCGCGCTGCAACCCCAGCTCACTGATCATGACGTCGACATCACGGTGCCCCAGCAAATGATCGACGGCATGACCCGCCAAAGCCGCACCTTTGCCTATCTGCTGCTGGCCCTCGGCGCGATCTCCCTGGTGGGCGGCGGTGTCGGGGTGATGAACGTGATGCTGATGAACGTCTCGGAACGCCGCCGTGAGATCGGTATCCGCATGGCCCTGGGCGCGCGCCAGCGAGACATCCGCAACCTGTTTTTGCTCGAAGCGGTCACCCTCACCGCCGTGGGTGCGCTGTGCGGCGCGGTGCTGGGCATGACCGCTGCCTGGCTGTATGCGTGGTTGTCGGGCTGGGCCTTTGCCTTGGCAGTGGCTGCCCTACCCCTGGGTGTAGGCAGTACGTTGCTGGTGGGTTTGTTCTTTGGCATTTACCCGGCGGTATCGGCCTCACGCTTGCAGCCGGTCGAGGCCCTGCGCGATGAATAAGTACCTGCTACTGCTGATGCTGACCAGCCTGCCGGGCATGGCCGCCGACGTGATCATCAACCCTCAGGCACCCAGCACCACCCGCAGCGGCTACGAGCGTAGCGTCTCGCTGAATGCCCAGGCCACCACCATGACCCTGGGGGACGCGGTGTACCTGGGCCTGCGCAATAACCCGGCGATCCGCAGCGCCTACCTGCAGCGGGTGGCGCAGAAGTTCGACCTGCGCGTGGCCGAAGACGTGTTCAACCCCAAGCTCACCCTCAACAGCTATTACCGCAGCACCCGTGGCTCCCAGGACAACGCGCGCAACGCCAACCTGGCGCCCACCAGCAGCCTGCTCGGCGAATACGGCACGCGCTTGAGCATGGCCTGGACCCAGCAGTTGAACAATGCCAACCGCGCCGGCCGTTACCGCAGCGACGGCCTCGACCTGGCGATCATCCAACCGCTGATGCGCGGTGCCGGCTGGGATGCCACCACCGCACCGCTGCGCCTGTCGCGCCTGGCCGAGCAGGCCAACCGCCTGAACCTCAAGGCCACCGTGGCGCAGACCATCAGCCAGATCATCGCCACCTACCGCGAATTGCTGCGCGCCCAGGAACAACTGGTGATCGTGCAGGAAGCGCTCAAGCGCTCCACCACCTTGCTGGAGGTGAACAAAGCGCTGATCAGCGCCGGGCGCATGGCCGAGTTCGAGATCGTGCAGACCGAAGCCGACATCGCCACCCAGCAATTGGGCGTGGAAGAAGCGCGCAACCAACTCGACACCAGCCGCCTGGCCTTGCTGCGCCTGCTGGCCCTGGACCTGTCGACACCGGTGCGCGCCACCGAGGCCCTGGAAGCCAGCCCCATGGAGATCGATAAACGCCAGGCCTTCAACCTCGCGCAAAACCAGCAACCGGAATACCTCGCCGCCCTGCTCGGCAGCCAGCAGGCCGACCTTAACCTGGTGATCGCCAAGGATTCCGGGCGCTGGCAAGTGGACCTGGTCGCAGGCGCCAACCAGATACGCGCCGCCACCGATAACGACGACGGCCATAACAATAACCGCACCTGGGACAGTTACGCCGGGGTGCAAGTGCAGATCCCTATTGGCGATATCAGCACGCGCCAGGCCGAAGTGCGTGCGCGGGTGAATGTAGAAGACCAGGAAATCCGCATTACCGACGCTCGACAGGAACTGGAGCGCAACGTCAACAATGTGGTGCGAGACCTCGGCACCCGCTGGCGCCAATATGAAATCTCCAAGCGCGCCGTGGAGTTGTCGCGGCGCAAGATCGAGATCGAGCGGGAAAAACTCAGCGCCGGGCGCTCCACCAACTTCCAGGTGCTGAGCTTCGAGACCGACCTGCGCAACGCCGAAAATGCCCAGCTCAATGCGCTGATCGCTTATTTGAACGCCCAGACCCAGCTCGATCTGACCCTGGGCATGACGCTGGAAAGTTGGGAAATCGCCCTCAATGACTACTAATAAAAAATTGCTGATGGTCGCTGCCTTGATCCTGTTGCTGGGCGGCGCGGCATTCAGCCTGCTCAGCCAACGCGGCGGCGCCGAACCAGCGAGCACGGCCGAGCAGTGGCTGGCCGTCAAGCCCGACCCGCTGGTGCACCAGATCGGCCTGGTGGGCAAGATCGAACCGCAGACCACCGTCACCTTGACGGCACCGTTCGACGGCAATGTGCTGGCCAACCTGGTCGAACAAGGCCAGCGCGTCGAGGCCGGCCAGGTCCTGTTGCGCATGGACCCGGCGACGCTGGAAGTGCAACTGCGCGACGCTCTCTCCGCGCAACTCAAGGCCCGGCGCACCGTGCAGGAAATGCAGGACTGGGACAGCAGCCCCACCGTCAGCCGCGCCCGCCGCAGTTTACGCACCGCTGAAATGACCGCCGGCAACACCCAACGCAAACTCACCGAGAGCGAAAACCTGTTCAAGCGCGGCATCATCCCCCGCAACGAACTGGACGACCTCAAGCAGCAAACCCAGCAACAGCAATTGGACTTGGCGGCGGCGCGCAGTGAGCTACAACAAGCCCTGGACCAAGGCCAGGGCGAATACCGGCAGATCGCCGAGATGGAGCTGACCAATGCCACGGTGAAGTACGATGCCTTGCAAACACTGCTCGAAGGCAAGGAGGTCAAGGCGCCCTTCTCCGGCATCGTGGTACCGGCACCCGGCAGCACCAACACGGCTCAAGGTGGCGGCAATAACAGCGCGCCGGTGCAGGCCGGCAGCAAGGTCAGCCAAGGCCAGGTGCTGTTCGGCCTGGCCAATATCGAACAGTTGAAAATCGTCGCCAAGGTCTCAGAGCTGGATATCAACCAGTTGCGTCAGGGCCAGGCCGTGGAAGTGATGGGCGATGGCTTTGATGGCGAACGGCTGACGGGTTCGGTCAGCGTGGTCAGCGGCTTGGCCATCGCCAGCGACAGCCAGGGCAGCGCGCAGTTTCCGGTGACCTTGTCGATCCCCAAGCTGACACCGCAACAGTTGCAGCGGGTGCGCCTGGGCATGAGTGCGCGCTTGACTATCGTCACCTACAACAATGACCAAGCGATCGTGATTCCCAGCCAGGCGATCCAGGCGGACATGACGGTGGAGTATCGGGCGGCGATGGATAAACCGGTGCAGCGGATAAAAGTGACCACTGGGCAATCGACGCCGCAGGGGGTTGAGGTGTTTGGGCTTGAGGCGGGGTTTGTGAGGGCCGGGGGAGTCAATCACTGAGACTCGATCCCGGGTATGCCCTAACTGTAGGAGCGAGCTTGCTCGCGAAAAACGCTAACGATAACGCGTGCTACCTGAACAAACGCGGTGCCCTCAGGCTCTTCGCAGGCAAGCCAGCTCCTACATTTGGCCCTATGGCATGTCAGATAGCTGTCGTAAGCCTGGCGGCCAGTGCCTTGGCCTGCAGCGCCACATCGGTCACCGCCGTGCTCTCCCACCACATGCCCCGCAACGGCGGCCCCATGGCGAACAGGCGCTGGCTGACCTGGCCGCGAGCATCCAGTACCGCCCCCGTTGCATCCGCGGCAATCCCCAGCGCCAATGGCCCAGGCTGGACCAACCCGCGCTTGAGCAATTGCTGCGGTAATGGCCGGGCCACCCGGCGCCAATCGTATTCGATGCCGCTGGAATTGATCAGCGCTGCGCCTGTCACTTGAGTAATCCGGTTCTCGCCACGATAGCGCACCGCAATGGCAACCCCATCCTGCGACGGCACCAACCCCTTGAACGACGCCGCATGAATCCGCAACCGCCCTTGCTGGTGCAAGCGCTCCACCAATTGTGCACTCAACGGCGGCGAGCGGTGGTGATGGCTCTCCCACCAGGGCCGCACATGCCGCACGAACTGGCGTTTCTGAGCCTCAGTGGTCTGGCTCCACAGGCGTGCTATATGCACGCGCACCGTGTCCAGCGGTGCCTGCCAGTCGACGCCTTGCTCCAGCGCGAGCTGGCACTGGCGTCGCACCTCACGCAGCAATTGTCGGGGGCTGCCCAGGCTGTGGTCGGCGGCGAGGAAGTCGTCCCAGCTCGGCGGCTGCCGGCGTACATGGGGCAACAAGCCATGGCGCGAAAAAACCTCGACAGGCCCGCGATGCCCGGCCTGCTCCAGGGAGACCACGGCATCGACCATGGTCAGGCCGGAGCCGATGATCAGCACTGTCGATTGGGGGGCCAATTGGGTCATTGCGCGTACATCCCAAGGATCCAGCGCAGCGGCGTTCAAACCTGTGGATTCGGTTTGCGGGGTACGCGCCGCCGGAAACATGCCGGTGGCCACTACCGCAAAGGCGCCACGCAGTTGCTCGCCATTATCGAGAGTCAGCAACGCTGAGGTTGCATCGACTTGCAGGTCCACCGCTTCGGCACGGATGTGTTCGACGATTGATGTGGACCGCGCCTTGGCTTGCGCCAAACGCTGTTGGGCGTACAGGCCAAAAATCCCCCGCGGCGGGAACAGTTCGCTGATAGGTACGCGCTGCTGGCCCGACTCTGGCCAACCGCCAGCGCCGATGTAGTCGGTGAGCCATTGGGTCAGGTCGTCGGCATTGTCCGGGTCAACGCTCATACGCGCCGCATTGCCGTTCAGCGTATGGCCCAGCTCAACCGCGCTATAGGCCTCACCACGTCCCAGTTCACTGCGAGGCTCAATCACCAGGATGCGTCGCGTGCCCGGCAGGCGCAGCAATTGCACGGCCAGCATCGTGCCGCTCAAGCCACCGCCGATAATCAGCACATCAGCGTTGCGTGTGGAGTCGCTCATGCAGGTTCGCCCTTACGATTCAGCCAGATAAATATCATGTCAGTCATCCGCCTTGCCGAAACATGCGGCTACACCTGCATGCATGAAACATGCGGAACCACATATACGGTTACCACCAATTAAACGGGGAGTGTGTTTTTCACTCGGACAATTATCCCCTTTCTGAACAGGTGCTAAAAATGACAACTATCTCAACCGGTAGCCCGATCGCTTTTATCCCACAGGCTGATACATCGTCAGCACCAGGCAATGAAGCGGAACACGAGAAACCGCCCGCGGCGAAACCACCGCACGATAGTGACTTTATCTCCCCAAGACAGGATGAGGGTGGATGGAGGGGAGGACGCGACGGAAAACTCCCACCGCATTGGAAATGGTAAGCCCTAAAAATTCCTGACGTCTTCATAACATGATTAATAGGAGATAAGGCCACGGGCACCTCTGAAAAAAGGTGCCCCATGAAAAATCATTTGCGCTCAGATCACCACATTTCGAACAAACCGCACCGCAGCCTTCCCATCATTGCGATAAACATGCGGCTGGTGGCTGGCAAACATAAAGAACTCTCCAGCTTCGATAACATTTTCCTGATCACCTATCACCAGCGTCAGTCTGCCCTCGAACACAAACAGTTGTTCGCTCCACCCTTCTAGGTCAGGGTCCGGGCAATAACGATCACCGGGCTCAAGCCGCCACTCCCACAACTCGACCTCACGCCGTGCCGTAGCCTTGGCCAGCAACACCGCCTTACTGCCGGCAATCTCGCCCGCCCAGGCCAGCTCGTTGATACGGCTGTGGTCGCGAACATCCGGCGCCTGAATCAGATCACTGAACGCCACGTCCAACGCTTCGGCGACACGGTCCAGGGTCGACAGGCTGACGTTCTTCTCCCCGGCCTCAATCGCCACCAGCATGCGCCGGCTGACACCGGACTTTTCCGAGAGCGCGGTCTGGCTCAGGTCGGCGGCATGGCGCAGGCGACGAACGTTCTGGCTGACGTGCTGCAGGACCGAAGCCCGTTGCGGATTTTCTTTGTGCACTATATTGCTCAATAGGTGGGTGTGCGCAGTATACTGCCCAGCGTGCGGCGCATTGTGCGGTCCGTGCTTTCCCCTTGCAAGACCGAGCCGCCAGGACTGCCCCGAACTCCCCGTCGCGTTTCAACCGTTTCAGTAAAGCCGAATGCATCCTGGTGGTGATCACCATGATCTGGGGCGGCACCTTTTTGCTGGTGCAGCACGCCATGACCGTCAGCGGGCCGATGTTCTTTGTCGGCCTGCGCTTCGCGGCGGCGACGATTGTGGTGGGGTTCTTTTCCTTGCGCACCCTGCGCGACCTGACCCTGTTCGAATTGAAGGCCGGGGTGTTTATCGGGGTGGCGATCATGTTCGGCTATGGCTTGCAGACCATCGGCCTGCAAACCATCTTGAGCAGCCAATCGGCGTTTATCACCGCCTTGTATGTACCGTTTGTGCCGCTGTTGCAGTGGCTGGTGCTGGGCCGTCGCCCCGGGTTGATGCCCAGTATCGGCATTATGCTGGCGTTTGCCGGGTTGATGCTGTTGACCGGCCCGGCGGGGGCTTCACTGAACTTCAGCCCAGGTGAAATCGCTACGCTGATCGGTGCGGTGGCCATAGCGGCAGAGATTATTTTGATCAGCGCGTTTGCCGGCCAGGTGGATATTCGTCGGGTGACGGTCGTGCAACTGGCCACCGCTTCGGTGCTGTCGTTCATGATGGTGGTGCCCATGGGCGAGGCGTTGCCGGGCTTTTCGTGGTTGCTGCTGTTCAGTGCCGTGGGCCTGGGCTTGACCAGTGCGGTGATCCAGGTGGCGATGAACTGGGCCCAGCAAAGTGTTTCGCCAACCCGAGCGACGTTGATTTATGCCGGTGAGCCGGTGTGGGCAGGCGTTGTGGGGCGAATCGCCGGGGAGCGGTTCCCACCGATTGCGATGTTAGGGGCGGTGCTGATTGTGGTGGCGGTGATTGTGAGTGAGCTGAAGACGAAGGGGCAGAAGGCCGTTGAGTTGGCAGAGGCGTTGGAGGAGGAGCGGCAGGGGTAGTCCATGATCGACAGTAACCACGATGCGAAGCGAGCCGCTCTTGATCTGCTTTTGATCTTGATCTTAGGCGCCCCGTTAAACCACGCTGGC